>CAJZJI010000058.1 GCA_916049935.1 uncultured Streptococcus sp.
TAGAAGTATTATATGCTACAGGTATGCGTGTCAGTGAGTTAACGAATTTAACTCTAGAGCAATTAGATTTTGAAAATAGCATTATTCTCGTCATTGGTAAAGGTTCCAAAGAAAGGTATGTTCCGATTGGTGACTTTGCAAGAACGGCCTTAGAAACGTATCTTGAAGAAGGACGCAAAGACTTGATGGCGAAAGAACGTAAGGACCATTCCTACGTTTTCGTGAATCATTTAGGCGATCCACTGACGACTAATGGGGTTCGTTATATTTTAGAAAAACTGATTCAAGAAAGTGGACTGACCCTTAAAATACATCCGCATATGCTTAGACACACGTTTGCGACTCATTTGTTAAATAACGGTGCGGATATGAGAACAGTACAAGAACTTTTAGGACACGTGAGTCTTAGTTCGACTCAAATTTATACACATGTGACAAAAGAAGCTCTTCAACAAAATTACCAATTATATTTTCCAAGATCTAAAGCTGGGAAGAGTGAATTTGATGCAAGTACCTTTAATAAGAACAATGGAGGAAAATCATGACTACAATTTGTGCAGTAAAAAAAGATAACCAAGTTGCGATGGCTGGTGACGGCCAAGTAACAATGGGTGAAAAAGTGATTATGAAAGGAACCGCTCGTAAAATCCGTCGTATTTTCGACAATCAAGTACTTGTTGGATTTGCGGGTGGCGTTGCTGATGCTATCACTTTAGAGGAAATGTTTGAAGATAAACTCAAACAATTTAAAGGGAACTTACAACGTGCCGCTATTGAAATGGCGAAGCAATGGAGAAGTGACCGTGGTTTACAAAAATTAGAAGCGATGTTAATCGTAATGAATAAGGAACAAGTGCTCCTTGTTTCAGGGACGGGTGAAGTCATTGAACCAGACGATGGAATTCTAACAATTGGCTCTGGTGGTAACTTCGCTTTAGCTGCTGCTAGAGGCCTCCTAAGATTTGGAGATGCAAGTTTAACAGCGGAAGATATCGCTCGTGAAAGTTTAAAAATCGCTTCAGAAATTGATATTTTTACAAACGATAATATCATTACTGAAACGTTAGCGTAAGGAAGTGGTTGTATGCAAGCAAATATTAGTAAAACACCAAGAGAAGTGGTGTCCGAATTAGATCAATTTATCGTTGGCCAACACGATGCTAAACGTGCTCTAGCAGTGGCTCTTCGAAATCGTTACCGTCGCTTATTATTAGACGAAGAAATGAAGAAAGAAGTTACTCCAAAAAATCTATTGATGATTGGACCTACTGGGGTTGGTAAAACTGAATTAGCTCGACGTCTAGCTAAATTAGTCGATGCACCATTTGCAAAAGTGGAAGCTACTAAATTTACGGAAGTCGGTTATGTTGGACGTGATGTAGAATCGATGGTTCGTGACTTAGTAGAAAATGCGATTCAAATCGTTACAAAATTAAAACAAGAAGAAGTCAAACCTCAAGCGTTTGATAAAGCCGTAAAACGTCTTGCGAAAATTTTAAAACCAGGAATCATGAAGAAAGTATCAAATCCGCAGCAAGATTCACTCTTTAGTATGTTCCAACAAATGGGAATTCAAAATCCCGGGTTAGAACCTGAGATGAAAGAAGAAGTCACTGAAGAGATTGCTCAAAAACGACGTGATATTGAGCAACAATTAAGAAACGGCCTACTTGATTCTAAAGAAGTGACGATTGAGTTAACAGAGAAACCAATGCGTATGGCTGGCTCTGGAAATCAAATGGAACAAATGATGCAAATTCAATCAGTTCTTGACCAAATGACACCGAAGAAGAAAATTAGCCGTACTGTTACGGTGAAAGAAGCGTTAGAATTATTAACGGAGGAAGAAGCAAACAACTTAATCAATCAAGAAGATATGCATGCAGAAGCATTAAAACTAGCTGAAACTTCTGGGATTATCTTTATCGATGAGATTGATAAGATTGCAGCTAAAGGCCATAACGGTGGTGAGGTTTCTCGCGAAGGTGTGCAACGTGACATCTTACCAATTGTTGAAGGAAGCCAAGTGAATACAAAGTACGGTGTGATTAATACAGACCATATCTTATTTATCGCATCTGGGGCCTTCCATGTAGCAAAACCAAGTGATTTAATGCCGGAATTACAAGGTCGTTTCCCAATTCGTGTTGAATTAAAAGATTTATCTAAAGAAGACTTCGAACGTATCCTAACGGAACCTAAGAATGCTTTGTTAAAACAATACAAAGCATTGCTTGCTACTGAAAATGTAGAAGTCATCTTTACAAAAGAAGCCGTCTCTAAACTGGCTGAAATTGCTTTTGAAGTGAACAGCACAATGGAAAATATCGGTGCTCGTCGTCTTCATACGATTTTAGAAACGGTTCTCGAAGAATTGTTATTTGAAGCGCCGTCTATGCAAATGGGAAGCATTCAAATTACAGAACAATATGTTGAAAGTAAACTAAATGCGATTCGTGAGGATCAAGATTTAACGAAATACATTTTATAAAAAAAGGAGAATACACTTGTGCGTACAATATTAGCTGATTTACGAAAAATAAACGAGATTGTGCAATACGACAACGTGTGGAGAGACTCAGAAACTGCTGACTTACCATTTAATAAGTTGACTGAAATCTTAGGATCTTTATTAAAAGTCGATTTATATATTGCTTCAATCGATGGGAGAATGCTTGGGATTCATGATGAGTTCCAAGTGAATAACGATCGTATGAAAGAATATAAGGATAATCGTCAATTTCCAGACTTCTATATGAAAGAATTGACGACCTTAAAATTCACAAAGGAAAATATTCCGGTGACCGATAATTTAACGATTTTCCCGGTTGAATTACACGATAACTTCCAAGAAGCAATGACAACGGTAATTCCAATCTACGCTTCTGGTAAGCAACTGGGATTTGTTGTGATGGGGAAAGAGGGGCAACCTTTCTCTACAGATGATTTAATCTTGGCTGAACATGCAGCCACAGTAATCGGGACTGAAATGCTTCATTGGTATACACGTAAGATTGAACAAGAAAAACGTGAACAACAAAATGTCCACCTTGCTCTTAACTCATTATCTTATAGTGAATTAGAGGCTATTAAAGTGATTGTAGGTTTGTTTGATGGAATGGACTTACGTTTCACAGCTCTTAAAATCGCTCAAGAATACCATATCACTCGTACAGTAATTGTGAATGCAATCCGTAAGCTTGAATCAGCTGGTATTATCGAAAGCAGAAGTTTAGGTACAAAAGGGACATATATTAAAATTAAGAATGAAAATATTAAGTCTTCACTATTGTCAGAATTAAAACACGCGTAAATCGAGGCGATGATTATGGAAAAAATCTTTATTGAAAATGAGTATTTAAAAGTAGGAATCAAGCTGTTTGGAGCAGAACTCACTTCTGTTGTTTCAAAGGAATCAGATGCTGAATACATGTATCAACCCGATGGAATTCATTGGAATAAGCAATCACCGATTCTTTTCCCAAATATTGGAGCGATAAGAGAGAATTCGTTTGTGTATGAAGGAAAGTCATATCCCGCTAGAAAGCATGGGTTTGCTAGAGATTATGCTTTTCAATTAGAAGAACAAGGAGAAAGCTTTGCGACATTCTTGTTAACAGACAAAATGATTGAAGAGGAATATCCATTTAAGTTTGAATTAAGACTTCAATATTCATTAGAGAATAATGCATTACAGATGACTTATAGCGTATCAACGACAAGTCCAGAGTTGTATTTTGCCATTGGTGGTCATCCCGCATTTGCAGTTCCTCTTGAGGAAGGTCTTACTTTTGAAGATTATCATATTCAATTAGAGAGTGAAGCTCCAGTTTCGAAATTGGAGCTAGAAATTCCTTATCTAGCATCTTTAGAGGGTGTTCCTTTTACCGAAGGAGACTTTCCGTTGCATCATGATTTATTTACAAATGATGTATTGTTATTTAAATCAAAAGACCCTAAGTTTAAAGGGAAATTGTATTCTCCTAAAGGACAAAGAAGTGTGACAGTTCATTTGAATGGAATCGAAGCAGTTGGAGTTTGGACAATGGCAGATGATTCACCGTTTATTTGTTTTGAACCATGGGATGGTTATCCAGACTTGGCGAGTGAGACTACCTTAAATCTGGAAGAAAAGAAAAATATTCTCCGAATCACTAAAGATACACCTTATCAATCATGTGCGACATTTGTATTTGAATAAAAAGAAAAGACACTAAGATTTACTTAGTGTCTTTATTTTTCTTATCCCAAGGCATTGGGACTTTATTTTCAGTTCCATTAAGAATTCGTTGAATGTTGGCTCTATGACGATAAATGATGAAGATATCAATTGCAAGTGCGAATGCTGTTAGCACCCAATCGTTAAAGAGTAGTGATAATAAAACACCTATAGAGATGGTCACCATAGCAGTCAAACTAACCATACGAGTGATTGCAAGCAACACTAGGAAAATGATCAATCCATATAATAATAAGAGTGGTTGGTAGGCTAAAATCATTCCAGCAAAAGTTGCTACGGCTTTACCACCTTTGAATGATGCAAACAGTGGGAAAGTGTGACCAATCACAGCAAAAGATGCAATCCAAAGCGGTGAAATACTTGGTTGTTTGAAGATAGTCATTGCAAGAATTGTTGCTAGAGATCCTTTGAACACATCACAAAATAACACAACAGAACCTGCTTTTGGACCAAGAACTCGGAACGCATTTGTAGATCCTAAATTCCCGCTACCAAATTCGCGGATATCTTTTTGAAAGAATGTTTGTCCAATCCATAATCCAGATGGAATAGACCCGAGTAGGTACGCTACAAGAGCGCCTATTATAAAAGTAAATGACATAAGTCTATTTCTCCTTAAAACAGTCTAGTGACAGTTTAACATAAAAGTTGGTGTCTATACAATGGATGAGAAAGGTTAATTTAGCGCCATTTCTAAGGAGAAATCTTGCGAAAATCGCGAAAAACAAGTATTATAGATAAGATGACAAAAAAAGGAGCGTATTAAATGAGCAAAGTAACGAATCAATATAATGATGATGCGATTCAGGTTTTAGAAGGCCTTGAAGCTGTTCGTAAACGTCCAGGGATGTATATTGGATCAACGGATCACCGTGGACTTCATCATTTAGCTTATGAGATTGTGGATAACGCAGTCGATGAAGCTTTATCAGGTTATGCAACAAAAATTGAAGTTACAATTCATAAGGACCAATCGCTTACTGTAAAAGATAATGGTCGTGGAATGCCTACTGGGAAACACGCTTCTGGAATTCCAACGATTCAAGTTATTTTTACGGTACTGCATGCCGGTGGTAAATTCGGTCAAGGTGGATATAAGACATCAGGTGGTCTTCACGGTGTTGGTGCTTCTGTTGTTAACGCGTTATCAGATTGGTTAACAGTAGAAGTGTTACGAGACGGCACTTTATACAAACAATCGTTCAAAAACGGTGGTGAACCTGTTGGAACGGTTAAGAAAGAGAAAACAAGCCGACGTGGTTCTGGAACTTCAGTAACTTTCTTACCAAGTGATAAAACTTTTTCTACAACAAATTGGTCGTATGAAACATTAGCAGAACGTTTAAGAGAATCTGCATTCTTATTAAAAGGTCTTACAATTGTATTGACTGATGAACGTACTGGCGAATCAGAAACCTTCCATTATGAAGAAGGGATTCGCGATTTCATCCAATACTTAAATGAAGAAAAAGATACATTATCACCTGTTGTGGATTTCGATAGCACAGTTGATGGTGTTGAAACTGAATTCGCGTTCCAATATAACGATGGCTATTCAGAAACGATTTTATCTTTCGTTAACAACGTTCGTACAAAAGACGGTGGTACTCATGAAGTGGGAATGAAGAGTGCCTTAA
>CAJZJI010000059.1 GCA_916049935.1 uncultured Streptococcus sp.
TCCATTTGGTTTAATCTGGAGTGGTCTATACTATGTAGTATTCAGATGGTTCATCACTCAATTTAACGTAGCAACTCCAGGTCGTTTAGAAGATTCTTTAGAATCAGATGACAAACCAGTTGTTGAAACACGCGATAGCTTGAAACAAGATAGCGTTCGTATTATCGAAGCTCTAGGTGGAGCAGAAAATATCGAAGACGTAGATGCTTGTATCACTCGTTTACGTGTATCTGTTAAAGACGTTGAAAAAGTAAATAAAGCAACGTTGAAAGATATCGGAGCAGTAGATGTTTTAGATGTTAAAGGTGGTATTCAAGCCATTTACGGTGCGAAAGCAATTCTTTACAAGAACAATATTAACGAAATTTTAGGTGTAGACGACTAGTCAGTAAAAACACCTTTTGAGATGGACTGGTCCCAAAGATCGGTCCATCTTTTATTTTTTGAAAAAAGGCAAAATCTTTCCCGGAACCTGTGCTATAATGAAGCTAGCAATGCAAAGGGGAAAAGGTTATGTTGTCATTTGAGAAAAAAGTAGCACCGATGATTGAATCGATTTATGATACGTTGACACCGATTGAAAAAACGATTGCCAAATATTTTCTAGGAGTGATTCCGGAAAATGAATCGTTATCCGCTCAAGAAGTGTCAAAGAGACTCTTCGTTTCGATTCCATCCTTAACACGATTTGCTCAAAAGTGTGGCTATAAAGGATATAGGCAGTTTATTTATGATTATCAAAAAGGGAAGCAAGAAGAGACCAACTTGCATAATGATTTAACCAAGATTGTGTTAGACGATTATGCAGACCTCTTAACCAAATCCTTCTCGCTCATTAATGAAGCACAGCTGATTCATGTCTGCGACATGCTCAGTAAGGCTAAGCGCGTGTATATCTACGGGCAAGGAAGTTCAGGATTAGCAGCGCTAGAGATGAAGTTTCGTTTTATGCGCCTCGGGATGATTTGCGAGGCGATTACGGATCTACATACGATGCTGATGAACCGCGTATTAGTCGATGAAGATTGCCTTGTGATTGGAATTACGGTGTCTGCCAATGAGAGTGTTGTGAATGCCGTGAATATTGCCAAGCAACAAGGAGCCAAAACCGTTCTGATTACCTCTAAGAAGAGTGAAGAGTTGCAACAGGATTGTGACGAATTAGTGCTGATTGCGATGAAGAACGCCTTAGAACAAGGAACGGCAATTACACCGCAATTTCCAGTACTTGTCATTGTCGATATTTTATATAGTTACTACAAGGAAATCGATAAGGAATGCAAACGCTCGATTTTCTCAAATACATTACATGCCATTCAACCAGAATAAGGAGACGATAAAATGTTTGGATTTTTTAAAAAGAATCAAGTAGAAAAAGAAGTGCCAGTATTTGCATTAGCAGGTGGCGAAATTGTTCCCATTACACAAGTGAATGATCCAGTGTTCGCTGGGAAGATGATGGGGGACGGATTTGCGGTCATTCCAGCAAGTGGTGTGATTACTTCTCCAGTAAAAGGGGAAGTCGTAAATGTCTTTCCAACACTTCACGCAGTAGGTATTCAAACTGCTGGTGGGTTAGAAGTGCTTGTGCATATGGGAATTGATACCGTTGAATTAAAAGGGGGACCTTTTGAAACGACAGTAGCAGTTGGCCAAAAGGTAGATGAACATACCGTGTTATCTACAGTGGACCTAGAAGCATTAAAAGAAGCTGGTAAAGATACTGCAATGATGGTTCTATTTACGAATATGGATAAAGTGGAATCTATCTCTATTGCAACAGAAGGAACGGTCACAGGAAAAGCAGAAGTAGGGAAAGTAACATTAAAAGCTTAATAAAAAAAGAATCTCCGCTCAGATTTGAGCGGAGGTTTTCGTTTGTTTTAGAAAATACGACTGCGGTATAAGCTAACCACTTTTCCTAAAATCGTACAGTTCGGTAAGATGATAGGGTCCATCGTGTCATTTTCTGGCTCTAGGCGCACATGGTCGCTTTCGAGATAGAATCTCTTACAAGTTGCAGTGTCTTCTTCAGTCATCGCAATGACGATTTCACCGTTTGAAGCAGTTGATTGTTTTCGGACAATGACAGAATCGCCATCAAAGATACCGGCATTAATCATACTGTCTCCTTTAATACGAAGCATGAATAAATCATCTGCATCGTTTTGTAATTCTGGTGGGATTGGGAAGAAGTCACTTGCTTCTTCTACAGCAAGAATTGGTTCACCGGCTGTTACCACACCAAGCATTGGAATCGCCGTTGATTTAGCACCAATGGCCTTTAGACCTGCCATTGTTAATTCGATGGCACGTGGCTTACTTGGGTCACGTTGAATTAAGCCGTTTTTCTCAAGTCTTGATAAGTGACCATGAACGGTTGAAGTCGAAGAAAGTTGAACGGCGTTACAAATTTCACGCACTGTTGGCGGATAACCGTGCTCTTGAACTTCTTTATAAATAAACTGTAATACATCTAATTGTCTAGAATCTTTTAAATTTGTCATCGGAACATCTCCTTCTTTGAGACTAGTGTAACACACTTTGTAAACAGAAATCAAACAAATGTTCGCATGGTAGTCAGATTTTTAGGAAAAAATGTCGTCTCGTGCTACACTAGGAGACGAAGCCAAGGAAAGGAATGACAAAAATGTTATCAGAAGAAAAATTAAACCGTATTAATGAATTAGCGAAAAAGAAAAAAGAAGGAAAATTAACTCCAACGGAAGAAAAAGAACAACAACTCTTACGTCAAGAGTATTTAGAAGCATTTCGTGGAGGCATGCGTAATCACATCGAAGGATTAAAAATCGTCGATGAAGAAGGAAATGACGTGACTCCAGATAAACTAAAAGCGATTCAAAAAGAAAAAGGATTGCATAACCGCGACGCAGAATAGATGAGAGAAGGCTGAAAATTTCAGCCTTTTTATTTTTGCAAAATATGCTAAAACCATGAAAGAAATATGTGTTTTGCAAGGGTTTACTATGTTTTATTTATCATAAAAATAACGGTTGCAAAAGCAGTCTTGGATTAGTAAAATAGAAGAGTAAGTTCCGAAAGGAATCAATATATTTAAGGAGTGATTGTATGTTTGATAAAACCGATCAACTAGCAGTGAATACAATTCGTACACTAAGTATGGATGCCATTCAAGCTGCGAATTCAGGACACCCTGGACTACCAATGGGTGCTGCACCAATGGCTTATGTTCTTTGGTCTAAATATTTGAAAGTAAACCCAAAACGTTCTACTTGGGTCGATCGCGATCGCTTTGTATTATCAGCAGGTCATGGATCTGCAATGTTATATGCTTTATTACATTTATCAGGCTATGACTTATCAATTGAAGATGTGAAAAACTTCCGTCAACTTGGAAGTAAAACACCTGGACACCCAGAAGTACATGACACGGATGGGGTAGATGCAACAACGGGTCCCCTTGGCCAAGGGTTCGCTAATGCTGTTGGGATGGCCATGGCTGAAGCGCACCTAGCTGCAAAATTCAACCGTGAAGGCTACCCAGTAGTTGACCACCACACTTATGTATTATGTGGTGACGGGGACTTAATGGAAGGTATTTCTTATGAGGCAGCATCTTTAGCTGGAACATTGAAATTAAACAAATTAATCGTGTTATACGATTCAAATGACATCTGCTTAGATGGTCCATTAAATAAAGTGTTCACTGAAGACGTGAAGAAACGCTTCAAAGGTTTAGGCTGGAATTATATCCGTGTTGAAGATGGAAATGATTTAGACGAAATCGCTGAAGCTATCGAAGAAGCACAATGCCAAAAAGAAAAACCAACGATTATCGAAGTGAAAACCATCATTGGTTACGGTGCTCCAAACCAAGGAACAAATAAAGTTCACGGAGCTCCTTTAGGACCTGACGGCATTGCTTCTACAAAAGCAAACTACGGATGGGAATATGGCCCATTTGAAGTGCCAGAAGAAGTGCAACACCGTTTCGACAAATTATTAGTGCAAACAGGTGAAAATGACTACAACGAATGGAAAACTTTATTCGACGACTATAAACAAGCTTATCCAGAACTTGCAAAGGAATTCGAAGATAGCTTTGCAGAAAACATCGAAGTCGACTTAGAAAAAGTATTACCTTCATACGAATTTGGTAGCCCAGCAATGGCTTCTCGTGTAACAAGTCAAGCTGCGATTCAAGAATTAGGAAAACACATTCCATTCTTCTGGGGTGGATCTGCGGACCTTTCTTCATCAAACAACACAATGAACAAAGCAGACAGCGACTTCTCACACGAAAATTACGGTGGAAGAAACATCTGGTTTGGGGTTCGTGAATTTGCGATGGGAGCTGCGATGAACGGTATGCTTCTTCATGGAGGTAACCGTGTATACGGAGGTACATTCTTCGTGTTCGCAGATTACTTAAAAGCAGCAATGCGTGTTGCGGCAATCTCTCACTTACCAGCTATTTATGTGTATACACATGACTCGATTGCGGTTGGGGAAGATGGACCAACGCATGAACCAATCGAACAATTAGCAGCGTTCCGTGCAACTCCAAACTTAAACGTGATTCGTCCTGCTGATGGTAACGAAGTATCTGCTGCGTGGAAAGTAGCTGTAGAAGCAAAAGACCGTCCAACAGTATTAGTATTCTCACGTCAAAACTTACCAGTTCTTGAACACTCAAAAGAACTAGCTTACGAAGGTGTGAAACGTGGGGCATATGTGGTTAGCCCACAAAAATGCGATACTCCAGAAGGTATCTTGATTGCGACAGGTTCTGAAGTGGCGCTTGCCATTGAAGCGCAAAAAGTTCTTGCCGAAGAAGGGATTGATGTATCTGTTGTATCAATGCCATCCATGAACTTGTTCGAAGAACAACCAAAAGAATATCGCGAATCAGTATTACCAAGCGATGTTCGTAAACGTGTAGCCGTTGAAATGGGCGCAAGTTTCGGATGGGGTCAATACGTTGGCCTTGATGGGGCAACTGTGACAATCGACCGTTTCGGTTTATCAGGTAACGGAAACAAAGTCATGGAAACATTAGGATTCACTGTAGAAAATGTAGTGAATACATTTAAATCTTTATAAAAATAAGTTAAAATAAGAGATTGAAGGTCTGGGTATATCAGGCTTTCAATCTTTTTTTGTTTTTAGGAGAATGTATGAAAGAATTAAAACAGGCATTTACAATTAGTTTACCCATCTGTTTCGGGTATGTCTTTTTAGGAATTGCATTTGCACTTCTGATGTCTCAAGAAGGATTTCCTGCTTGGGCTTCTATTTTTTCAAGTCTATTTGTTTATGCTGGTTCCATGCAATTTGCCCTTGTCTCATTTATGAGTGCAGGGATGAGTTTTTGGATGATTGCCTTAATGACTTTATTTATTAATGCCAGAATGCTATTTTACGGCGTTAGCTTTATTGAGGAATTTAAAAAGTTGGGGTGGAAGGCTTTTTATTTAATCTTCGCCTTATCGGATGAAACATTCTCGTTATTAGTGGGGATGAAACAAACAAAAACTGAAGGCAATGAGAACGTTATGGTCTATGTTGGGCTCTTGAACCATTTCTATTGGATTCTTGGCACAGTCATTGGAGTTGTTATCGGCGAATTCCTTCCGTTTTCAACAAAGGGCATCGATTTTTCTATGACGGCACTCTTTGTGGTGATTCTCGTGAACCAATTGAAAAAGGCAGACCGCTATTTCCCATTTATCATTGGGGGAGTGAGTGCGATTTTCTGGTTGATTTTTGTTGGAAAACAGTATTTTCTTGTGTGCGCATTAGCCACGACGATGATTGGATTAATTGCAATCTTCGAACGTGAGAAACTACAAATGAAGGAGGAAGAAAATGAGT
>CAJZJI010000060.1 GCA_916049935.1 uncultured Streptococcus sp.
GAAAAAATCAGAGGCAGCTCGTAAACGCAAGTTCTAGTCAACTCTGTGTATCATAGACTATGTCAGGCTGGGGCTATTAGTCCCAGTCTTTTTTTATCAATCAAACGAAATTAAAAGAATGGAGCGATTATAATGTCATTAAAAGAAACAATTAATAACGATATCAAAACAGCGATGAAAGCAAAAGACAAAGAAACATTAGCTGTATTACGTATGATTAAAACAGCGATTCAAGCTGCTGAAATTGACAAAAAATCAGATTTAACACCTGAGGAAGAATTGACAATTTTATCTCGCGAAGCAAAACAACGTCGTGATTCTATTGTTGAATTTGAAAAAGCAGGCCGCCAAGAATTAGTTGAAAAAACACAAGGCGAATTAGCAATCGTTGAGAAATACTTACCAGCACAACTTTCACTAGAAGAAGTTCAAGCGAAAATTGCCGAAATTGCTGAACAAGTAGGAGCAACAACACAAAAAGAATTCGGTAAATTAATGGGTGCCGTAATGCAAGCTCTTAAAGGGCAAGCAGACGGTAATGTCATTAAAGAACAAGTAAAAGCACACTTAAATAAATAAGTGTGGATTGGAGGATAACTGATTGGAAAAAGAAACCTTTAAAGCAAGTGTTGAATTAAGCGATAATCCTCAATTAATTCAATTATTTGGTTCTCAAGATCAGAATATTCGTTTTATTGAAGATTCATTCCAAGTACAAATTACCCATCGTGGGGAGCAACTCTTTATTACTGGAGAAGAAGAGACTGTTTCGCAAGTAAAAGAACTGCTGAATCAGCTTCAAGACTTAATTGCACGTGGAATCAGTATTTCAAAAACTGATATCATTACAGCTGTAAAGATGGCCAAACGTGGGACTTTGGATTACTTTGTTAATTTATATAACGAAGAAATCGGACGCACATTTGCGGGAAAAGCGATTCGTGCCAAAACGTATGGTCAACAACAATACATTCATGCGATTAAGAAAACGGATGTGGTATTTGGTATTGGGCCTGCCGGAACTGGTAAAACATTCGTAGCCGTAGTGATGGCTGTTCAAGCGTTAAAAAAAGGCGAAGTGAAGAAAATCATTTTGACACGTCCAGCCGTTGAAGCCGGTGAAAATTTAGGGTTCTTACCAGGGGACTTAAAAGAAAAAGTGGATCCATATTTACGTCCGTTATACGATGCTTTATATACCGTATACGGTATGGAGCACACAAATCGTCTTCTAGAACGAGGCGTCATCGAAGTGGCACCACTAGCGTATATGCGTGGGCGTACATTAGAAGATTCATTTATCATTCTAGATGAAGCTCAAAATACAACAAGAGCGCAAATGAAGATGTTCTTAACACGTCTAGGATTTGGCTCGAAAATGATTGTCAATGGAGATAAATCGCAAATTGACTTACCAAAAGGACATCAAGCGAGTGGTCTTTTGGATGCAGAACGTAAACTTAAAGGAATCAATGGCATTGCCTTTGTAGAATTTGATGCAGGAGACGTTGTACGTCATCCAATCGTATCCGAAATTATTAATGCCTACTCAGCTTCTAATAGCACTGAGAAGGAACGAGGTGAAGAAAGTGAGACAAAAGCTCCGTAAGTTTCAAGAATCATTAGGAATTTTCTATTTACCTGCACTATTAGGTGTCACATTCCTATTCTTATTAATATTAGGATGGAGTAATGTTCAACCAACTTCTTATTCATTTGAATTAAATCAAGTTGCAAAAGAAACTGTTCGTGCACCGAAATCCGTAGAGGATAAAGAGCAGACTGAGAAGAATCAACAGATGGCGATGGACGGTGTTGGCGATATTTATGTATTTGACCAAAATCGCCAGCAACAACAAATTGATAAAGTGAAACAGTTTTTCCAAGCGATAAAGACAGTCGCGGCCAAAGCTTCAAGTGAAATCTTTGCGACAGATTCTACAACCACGACTTCTGGTGAAGTATCAACAAAAGTCGCAACGCTTCAAGATCGACTTACTTATTTCAAGAAGAGTTTAGAATTGGAAAATAAAGCCATTCGTGATTTTGCTTTGTATATTCCAGATAGTGTCATCATTCAATTACTTTCTGTTAGCTCAGATAAATTGGATGACTACGAATCAGCTATTGAGAATGCAATTAAAGAGCAAATGGATAAATCTATTACGGAATCTAATTTGCTACAAGCACAAGAAGCAGCTAAAAAATCGCTCTTTAACGGAGGATTTACAGATAATGAACGTGAAATGCTTGGACAACTGTTAACGAATAGTATCGTTGTCAATAATGTTGTGGACAAAGACGCAACGAATAGTGCAAAAGAAAATGCCAAACAAAGTGTTTCACCGGTCCGTATTTTACAAGGACAAGTGTTGATTCAAGAAGGGCACATCATTACTCAAGAAGATTTGCGTCTTCTAAAATTATTAGGTATTGATGGAAACTCAAGTAATTATCATCAATTGTATAGTTACTTAATTTTCTTGACGATTTTATTTGTATCGCTACTAGCATTCTCATTCCGTTTCAAAATGGGAGCATCCAGCAAAGAGTGGGATACACGTGTTAATGAACTGACTGTGTTCTCAGTAGTGTTCACAATTGGAGCAATCTTACTAAAAATTCTATCATTCCTGCAAAATCGTGGAATCGATTATATTGGTGTAGCTTTCCCGATTGCCGGATTTATCTACATCATTTATAAATTAACTTCGAAGTTTTACTTTACAATTATTGCGATGTTAGTTTATCCAATTTTAGTATGGTATATGTTTGGTAGCGACAGTATTAACACCGAAATCGCGTTGACGACGGTTTACTTCTCACTTGCAGCATGGCTTGGAGTGATTCAAGAGGTATACTGGAAAGATTTATCGTGGTTTAAACAATTACTATTACAAATCATTATTCCTTTAGCATTAATGGTTCCGTTTGTATTCTTTAGTAACTATGATTTGGTATCAACGCAATCAGCGTGGTTATTCGCTTTTGCGGCAGTGAGTGGGTTCTTATCATTCCTTATTCCTGTCATTTTGATGCCGTACTTTACGTATTTATTCGAGGATAGTTCAGTACTATTATGGGCAGAATTATCAAATCCAAATCAACCGTTGTTAAAAGATTTGATTACAAAAGCTCCAGGAACTTATCATCATAGTTTGATGGTGGCAAACATTTCAGCCAACTGTGTGGAAGCCATTGGTGGAGATTCACAATTGGCGAGGGTAGCTTGTTATTATCACGATATTGGTAAGACAGAGCATCCGTTCTTCTTTATCGAGAACTTACCAGCGCATATGGAAAGCCCTCATAAGATGATTGGACCATATGAATCGAAAGAGATTATTTTTGATCACGTTCGTAAAGGGGTAGAAATTCTTAAACAACATCAATTGCCACAATCAGTGATTGATATTTGTGCGGAACACCATGGAACGACATTGATGAAGTATTTCTATGCTGAAGCCTTAAAAGACAATCCAGATGCGGATGAGGCAGATTTCAGATATCCAGGCCCTAAACCACAAACAAAAGAATCTGCAGTCATCAATATCGTGGATAGTGCTGAGGCTGCGACTCGTGCGATGAAAGAACCAACGCTTGAGAAAGTTCAAAACTTAGTGCATTCAATTATTATGAATCGCTTGGAGGATGAACAATTTGTTGAATGTGATATTACGTTGAAAGAGTTAGCGATTATCGAAAAGAATATTGTGGCTTCATTAAACGGAACATTCCATTCAAGAATCGAATATCCAAAACTTCCTAAAAAACAAGCTTAAGAAATTTCTCCCTTCAACAAGGTATAGTTGAGGGGAGTTCTTTTTTGTAAAAGATAGACTTTGAAGACCGTCAAAGTTCCAATAATGTAGGGAGTTTGTTACAATATTAGTGACGCTAAAAAAGGAGTTTTTAATATGATTATTGAAATTATCGATGAAACAGAAGTAGTACCAGAAAGCCATCAAGAACTTGTGCATAGTGTAGTTAGTTTTGCTGCGGATTACTTAAAAATCCCTGAAAATAAAGAATGTAGTATCTCATTTATTTCTAGCGAACGTATTCGTGAAATTAACCGTGAGTTTAGAAATATTGATAAGGTTACAGATGTGATTAGTTTTGCGTTAGATGATTCAGATGATGACTTTGAAAGTATGAAGTCCATTATGGAAGAGGACGATAGCTTTGTAACTTCGATTGGAGATATCGTTATTTCTTTAGACCGTGCAAAAGAACAAGCAGAAGACTATGGACATTCGCTTGAACGTGAACTTGGATTTTTAGCACTGCATGGCTTCTTGCACTTAAACGGTTATGATCACCAAACAGAAGAAGAGGAAGCTGAAATGACAGGATTGCAAAAAGAAATCCTAGAAGCATATGGGTTGAAACGTGATGACGCATAAACAAACAGAAAAGAATTCTAACTTTTTGACGTCACTAAAGCATGCCATAGATGGTATTAAAACAGTGATTCGAGAAGAAAGAAACATGAAGGCGCATCTCTGCATTGCAGGGCTAGCGATTATAATTAGTTTTTTCTCTGGTTTATCAGCAGTCGAATGGTGTTTTATTTTACTGTGTATTTTCATTGTGTTTCTCATGGAAATCTTAAACACCGTCGTTGAAAATTTAGTCGATTTACTAGTGAAAAAGGAATATCATATTGAAGCAAAGAAGGCAAAAGATATTGCAGCTGGTGGAGTGTTACTCAGCGCTAGTTTTACAGTAGTCATTGCAATCATCATTATTTTGTCAAAATGGATTCATTTTTAAGGAGAGAGTATGACAAAACCATTCAAATCAGGATTTGTGGCGATTGTAGGTCGTCCTAATGTCGGCAAATCAACATTTATGAACTATGTGCTTGGTCAAAAGATTGCCATCATGTCTGACAAGGCACAAACAACAAGAAATAAAATTCAAGGAGTTTATACGAAAGACGATGCTCAAATCGTTTTCTTAGATACTCCAGGGATTCATAAACCAAAACATGAACTCGGGGAATTCATGGTGAAGAGTGCTTATTCTGCGCTAAAAGAAGTAGATGCAGTGTTATTTATGGTGAACGTTAGTGAAAAACGTGGACCAGGAGACGACTTCATTATTGAAAAACTAAAAGGAATTAAGACACCGATTTTCTTAGTATTAAATAAGATTGACCTTGTAACTCCAGAAGTGTTATTAGAACGTGTAGAAAGTTATAAAGATGCACTTGATTTTGCTGGTGTATTCCCAATTTCAGTACTACAAGGGAATAATGTGAACGAACTAATGGAAGGCCTCATTAACGCACTTCCTGAAGGACCACAATATTATCCAGCAGACCAAATCACCGATCACCCTGAGTACTTTGTTGTATCAGAATTGATTCGTGAGAAAATTTTACAATTAACACAGGAAGAAATTCCTCACTCAGTGGCTGTAACTGTGGATAAAATGCAAAAAGATGAATTCGATAAAGTACATGTGTATGCGAATATCATCGTGGAGCGAAAATCGCAAAAAGGCATTATTATTGGTAAAGGTGGACGTCTCTTAAAAGAGATTGGGACGAGAGCGAGACGCGATATTCAACAATTACTTGGAAATAAGGTTTACCTTGAACTGTGGGTAAAAGTTGAGAAAGATTGGCGTAAACGTAAGAGTAACTTACAAGAATACGGATATCGAGATACAGACTATAGAGATTAGGATGGAATCAAATGGATTATTATCACTATTTTGATGGAATTGTCTTAATGAGACAGGCGTATCGCGAGAAAGATATGCTTGTTAAAATTTTGACGAGAGACCACGGAAAGTTAATGTTCTTTTTACGAAATGCACAGC
>CAJZJI010000061.1 GCA_916049935.1 uncultured Streptococcus sp.
ACATAGCTACTTTTTTGTTTTGGAATGGTGCTGATAAGTATTTATCTGAACCAGCAGTACGGAAGTATCCATC
Organism: uncultured Streptococcus sp.; assembly: GCA_916049935.1. Taxonomy (GTDB): domain Bacteria; phylum Bacillota; class Bacilli; order Lactobacillales; family Aerococcaceae; genus Granulicatella. Next base: position 74 of record CAJZJI010000061.1, read on the forward strand.
ACGGATTCCGTCTGCATAGTATTTAACAACTTCTTTTGAAGCGTCACTTGCGAAGTCTAATTCTTTAGTGAAGTCAATGCCTTTGTTCTTCATACCAATTGCATAGTAGTTGTTTAATGAGTCGAAACCAGCACCAACAACTTCGTGGTTAGATTTTTCGTAAATTGTTTTAGCTGCTTCTTTTAATTCATCTAAAGTAGTTGGAACTTTAACACCGTATTGTTTCAATAAATCTGCATTGTAGAATAATACTTCTGTAGATTTGTTGAATGGAATACCGTATTGTACTCCTTTGATTTTAGCACCTTCCATTAATTCTGGACGGATTTCTTCACCTTTCTTGAATCCGATTGTTTCGTTTTCAATATATGGTTTGAAGTCTACCAATGCATCTTGCTCAGCAGCATTGTATAACCAGTTTGGATATGCTTGAGTGATTGTTGGTAAGTCTTTTGGTGAAGTTAAAGTTGCGTTAATTTTTGCTTGTAAATCTTTGTATTGAGATTGGTTTTGTAACTCTACTTTGATATTTGGGTTAGCTTTCATGAAGTCTTCTGTTAATTTTTGAAGAGCTTTTTCCTGCTGACCGTTCATAGCATGCCAGAAAGTGATTGTAGTTTCTGATTTAACCTCTGTTACGATGTCTTTTTTAGTTTCAGCTTGTTGTGAAGAGCCGTTGTTTGATGAGTTAGCTCCACACGCTGTTAACGCCACAACTGATGCTGTTGCTAGTGTCGCTTTTACTAAAGATTTGAATTTCATTTTTCTTCTCCTTTTGTTATATAGTTTTTACAACACAATTTTTTCGCCGCGGTACGGCAATATTCTGTCACCATACGGATTCACCAGAAGTTCTGGTTTTAACGTATGAATTGGAACCAAACATTTAGGCTCAATCATCGCAATAATGCGGTCTAAGTCGTCCGGTTTTGCGTGACCTGAGCAAGATAGGCGTACAAACTCAATGTGTTTTTCCGCCAATAAATCTAGAAACGGTTGATAGTTCGGATCAAAGTCCCCCAAAGGCTGCGCATCGCTGTGGATGTATAAGCTTCCCTCTTGCAAACGTTCGAAATGGTCGACTGCTTGCCATAGGTACTTCGAAGTATCCTCTAACAACGTTTGATATGAAATTTCTAAAGTAGGATCAAGTTCGTCGAGTTTTGGAGCCCCGTCTCTATAGTAGTAATGAGCATCCTTTTGGAATACTTCTTTAAGAAGTGCGGCCATCGTTGCTTCAAGAACAACGGTACGGCTTGTTCCTTCGACGATTTTTTCAAAACGACGCACATTCGCTGGATAGCCATTAAATGTGATTTGTCGATTTGGATTTTCTTGTTCGAGGCGAGCGATATGACGAATCACATCTTCCTCGTTTTCAGGTTTAATTTCGTCTTCAACCTCTTTACGGTCCCCGAAGCTAATCGATACACCTTCCATCATTAAGATGTCCGTATGTTTTGCCTTCTTACAAAACTCAATTGTATCTTCAGCGTTATGCCCGTGAAGTCGTAAGTCCCCTGTATACGTAATATGATGTCCAGGTGTTTTAATGATTAAAGCAGCAGCCCCATACGCATCATGGTCGACACGCACGATTTCTACTTCGATTTCTCCAACTTTAATCACATCGCCTGCATCTAACCCAATCATCTCTCTTGTAAATGTATCGTCTTCAAACGGCGATGGTAGTAAGAATACACCATTGCGGTTGAGCGAATTTACAATCATTTTTGTTTCCTTCAATGTATATAAAGGAATACTTGGGTCTAAATAATTCAACATTCTTGTATGATCCAAATGCGCATGTGAGATAAAGACCGCCGTATTGGCATAGTCTTTATCTTCATCCCCTTCGTATTTGTAAGGGATACGTGCATCGTACATATTTTTTAAATGTGGAATCACTTTATGATCTGTGAGTGTTTGCACCGATTCATCGGGCAATTCTAATTCTGGTAAAAACTCAGTCCCGAAGTCGAAAAAGATATGACTATCTTTATAGGCTACTTCGATGACCGTTCCACCAATCGTTAAAATACCGCTATGAAAGGTAATCGATGTTTTATCCTTTGATACCATTCTTCGCAACCCCTCTAATAATTTCTTTTCTGAATACAAAGTAAATTAACAGAATTGGGATAACCGTTAGAGTTGCTGCGGCCATTTGTAAGTGAACATCACTTCCGGATTCTGTCGTGAAGGCAGAAAGTCCGTTGTTTAATAGACGGAATTCTTTCGTGTTTGTAACCAATAATGGCCATAGGAATGAATTCCAGCTTTGGATGAATGTTAAAATCCCTACTGTTACCAATGCTGGTTTACACATTGGCACTAAAATACGGCGGATGTATTCTAAATCACTCGCACCATCAATTTTAGCGGCTTTGTAGAATGTACTTGGGATTCCTTTTAAGTATCCGTTCAAGTAGTAAATATAGAAGATACTTGTTAAGAACGGAATGATTAACGCTAGATAAGTGTTTAATAACCCTAATTGAGCGATTGTTTGGTAGTTTGTAAAGATGATTGATTCGTAAGGAACCATTAATAGAGAAACTAAAATCATCATTACGATGTTTTTCCCTTTGAACTGTAAGCTTGTTACGGCAAAGGCTGCTAGTAATGAAGTAATTACTGTTGCCACTGTTGTAAATAGAGACACGAATAAAGTGTTTCCGAAGTAACGTAGGAATGGCGCACGGCTAAATACTTCTAAGTAGTTACTAAATTTGAATTCGCTTGGGATGAATGACGGTGGAATACTTGTCGCTTCTGCGTATGTCATTAACCCGGTCAACACCATGTAAATGAATGGGAATACTGTAATCAACGCTAAGAAAATTAAAAGCGTGATTGAAAATACGTTAAAAACTTTTTTCATCTTCTTATCCCTCCGCCTTTCTCAAGAATTTGTTTTGGAGGAATGTTGCAAAAAGAATGATTGCAAACAAGATTACAGTTGCTGCCATGGCAACCCCTGGTCTTCCTGCCACATGGAACTTGTCGTAAATATAGTACACAGCTGTTATTGCTGAGTTTGCTGGACCAGCAGTTCCGCCAAATAATGCGTACACTTGTGTATACACTTTGAATGCCCCGATTAAGTTAACCGTTGAAAGGAAGGCAATTGTTGGAACTAATTGCGGGAATGTAATACGCCAGAAGATTTCACGGTCTGTCGCACCAAACATTTTCGCAATCTTGAAGTGCTCAGGATCAATATTACGTAATCCTGCTAAGAGGATAATGATATTGAACGCTAAACTTGTCCAAACCCCGAAGATAATCAGTGTTGGCATACTCATGTTTACGTTATCCAACCAGTTCACGGCTGGAATACCAATCAAGCCAAGGAAGAAGTTGATAATTCCGTAGTCCCCATTAAAGAAGTAACGGAACACAATCCCGATAGCGATTGTACTTGTAACGTAAGGCATGAAGAAGATTGTTTCGAAGAAGCTTTTACGTTTAATCTTCTCGAAAATAATCCATGCAATGATGACTGAGATTAATAACGCTACTGGCACTACTGCGAATGCATACAGTGCTGTGTTGAGTAACGCTTTATGGAATACAGGGTCCGCAATTACTTTTTGGTAGTTGTCTAAACCAGTGTATTGTAATTTTAATAGTGACCCTTTTTGGAAACTCATCCAGAACGAACGAAGTAATGGATAAATGTTAAAGAGAAGAATCACTCCTAAAGATGGGAGAAGGAATAACCAAGCTTTAGGTTGGTTCTCTGGATTATATTTTCTCATTAGTAAACACGCGCTCCATCTTTATCGAATAAGAAGATTTTGTGTTTTAGTAATTGGAATGAAAGTGTGTCTCCTTCTTCAATCTTATGTTCCACACTTACAATTGATTTCAAGAATTGTTCGCCTAATGGGAAGTGAAGAATACGTTCACGTCCAATTAATTCAACGCCGCTAATTGTTGTTGAGAATAGCCCTTGTTCACCTTCAGCTACTGGAACCACGTCTTCAGGACGCATTCCTAAGTAGTAGTGACCATCTGCTAATTCTTGGCGTTTGCGGTCTTGTGATAATTCAGAAGTTGGTAAGTTGAATGATGGGTGAGTAATCACGCCGTCTTTAATTTCCACTTCTGTAATGTTGATGATTGGGTTACCGATGAATTTCGCAACGAATAAGTTACTTGGTTCTAGGTATAAGTTTTGTGGGTCATCATGTTGTTGAATGTACCCTTCGTTTAAAAGAATGATTTTATCTGAGATTGATAAAGCTTCTTCTTGGTCGTGCGTTACGAAGATTGTTGTGATTCCTACTTCTTTTACAAGACGACGGATTTCTTCACGGATTTTCAAACGTAAACGAGCGTCCAAGTTACTTAATGGTTCATCAAGTAGAAGTACTTCAGGTTTTTGAACAAGCGCACGAGTGATGGCCACACGTTGTTGTTGCCCCCCTGATAAAGTACCAGGTTTTTTACCTGCTAGCTCTTCAATGTTTGTTAATTGCATATATTCTTCTGCAATCTTTTGAGCTTCTTCTTTAGAGATTTTGTTTTTACCAACTGTCAGTGGGAACATGATGTTCTCTAACACTGTCATATGCGGATATAACGCATAGTTTTGGAATACAAATCCGATGTTACGGTCTTTAGGTTCTGTCGTAACAACTGAATTTCCTTTAAATTGGATGTCTCCTCCTGTTGGTGTTAATAATCCTGCGATTAAATTTAAAATTGTTGATTTCCCACAACCACTAGGTCCTAGTAAACAAACTAAGTCCCCTTGTTCAATTGAGAAATTTACTGACTTTAATGCTTCAAAGCCGTTATCGAATACTTTGTTTAAGTCAATAACATCGATCATGACGAATCCTCCAGTTTCTTTTACTTCAATACATTCTATTCTACCATGTTTTTTAGAAACTGAAAACTGAAAAAGTAAAAATTATGAGAGCTTTTTATTGTGGACAGTTATCCCGTTTCTGAGCACAAAAAAAGGGCGAGAAAACCTCGCCCTTTTTACGATTTTTATAACGTGCACAAACCCCTTTAGAGTGCGGTTTTGCATCTTAAAACTTCACGGTTTGTGAACAAAATCTATTAACGTTTAATAATTTTATAGTAACTACGTGAAGTGATTTGGTACACGATGAGATACACCACTACGAAGATGGCACCAATCACAATTGTCGCGTTTAGCGTTACGTTACCGTCAACCCCAAAGAGCTGAATGATCTTACGATACATCTTGAAGGCAAATGCGGTATGGATAAACGCTGTGACAAGCGGTAAGAAGAATACAATCAACACTTGACGGTTGATAGACTTCTTGATTGTCTTTTGATCGATACCGAGTTTTTGTAGGATAACGAAACGGTCACGGTCTTCGTACCCTTCAGAAATTTGTTTGTAGTAAATGACAAGGACTGCGCCGATGAAGAACGCAACTGAAAGAAGTGCCCCTACAAAGAGTAAACTTCCCATAAATCCGTAGATGTCTTTGGCCGCATCCTCTCTACTTCCAACCGTGATGGAATCGTCCTTGCTTGCTTCAATCACGTTGGCGTAGGCCTCAAACTCTTCTGTTTTAGCCGATGTATCTGTCGATGTATTCCACAATGCATAATAGAATCCACGGCCAAGTTTACCGTCGATCATCTTTGTTGGATCCTTTACAACGGCTACATAAACGTTATCTGCAACATATGGCAATTGTGGCAATTTTTCTTTAAAGTCGCTAGTA
>CAJZJI010000062.1 GCA_916049935.1 uncultured Streptococcus sp.
ATAGATATATTATCTTTTGAGAGGTTTAGGTTATTATAGCATAGGTATTAAATTGTATTATTGTCGCATAACTTATTTACCGATAATGACCTTTTGATCTATATTACTTTTTACCAAAGAAAAGCTCTATTAGGAAAAGCCTATTATATCGAGAATTTCTCAATATGATTTTTCTATTTTTATCATAAAAATCCCTGTTTTCGGTATACGAAAAGCACCGGAGGATCTATTGAAGATTTTCCGGTGCTCTTTTTATTTATAAAAATAGTGTTTCATGCCTTTGCAACAACAGCATACAACACAACAAATCCTAATGATCTGAAAACAAACTCGTTTACCATACTTAAAATAATATAAGCAACTACTAACTTATCTTCTTTAACACTGTTCTTCTTAAACAAAATACCATTTGCAGAAACTTCTATATATATTACAAGAAGATAATAGATTAAATAAATGGCTATACAACTTAGTGCCAAAATAAAGATGAGTTTATCCATAAGAAACATAGTTGCGAACAAGATGAGTATAAACAGAATCAAAAAGAAAATTATCGCACTAAAGAACTTCCCTACCCTATACCCAGTTACTTCATTATGAATCGCGTGGCTATATTCATGAGCTAACTGAATATAATCTGTGTAATTCGCAATCTTTTTCTTAGTCAGCTCTTTTGTATAGTAGTTATAGCTAAAGAAAGAGCCTTCTTTATAGTTCACACTGACATCACTCAACATGCCTTTCATTTCAAGTTCATGCGTATTCTCAATTTCTCTATTTTTATTGATTCTACTTTTTAATAGAAGTATTACTATTTCCAAAAGAATACATATTATGATATTCACACCAAATAAATACATAAGATCAAATACCATCCTTCCCTTAGAAATACCTTCTACCTTATAAGCAATTCTATACTTATTTCATTATAACAAATTCATCTTCTGCTGCATACGGCATATTCTCTCTAGCAAAAAAAGGTTGAGTATTACTCAACCGTTTTTCTTTGGACTAATTCAATAATTTTTAATACAACGTTGCTGGCTTTTTGCATGCTTTCGAGAGTTACGAATTCGTATTGCCCATGGAGGTTTTCTGCTCCGGTAAAAAGGTTTGGAGTTGGAATTCCTTTATAGGTAATAATACATCCGTCTGTTCCTCCACGGAATGGTTGGATGTCTGGCGTGATGCCACATTCTTTATAAGCCTCAATCGCTACTTCAACCGAAGTCATATCGTCTTTTAAGATTTCATACATATTATAGTACTCATCGTAAATCGTGCATTCGATACGAGGCACATCATACGTTGCATTTTGCGCATCGACGATTTGTTGGAACTGCGCTTTTCGCTCTTCGAATTTCTCCATCGAGTGATCGCGAATAATATATTCCAATTCAACCTTACCGATGTCGCCGGATTGTTTCGATAACATAAAGTAGCCTTCGTACCCGCTCGTACGTTCAGGCACTTCGGCTTCTGGCATACGTGCAAATAGTTTTGCTGCTTCTGCCAAGGCATTCACCATGACATCTTTGGCTTGGCCTGGGTGAACACTTGTCCCATGAATCGTTACCACCGCGCGAGCCGCATTGAACGTTTCATATTCTAACTTCCCTACGACTCCACTATCTAAAGTGTAGGCAAATTTCGCAGGCATGCGCTCTGCTTTAAAACGGTGTGCGCCTTTTCCGATTTCTTCGTCCGGACCAAACGCTAACCAAATATCGCCATGCGGAATTTCTGGATGCGCCATTAAGTACAAGCACGCTTCTAATATAGAAACAAGCCCTGCCTTATCATCGGCACCAAGCAGCGTCGTTCCGTCTGTCGTAATTAACGTTTCGCCAATGTAGTTCTTCAAACTTGGGAACTCGCTGACCGTCATTACTAAATTCTTTTCGGCATTAAGCAGCACATCTTCCCCATTATAATTCTCGTGAATTTGTGGATCGATGTTTTCCGCATTGAAATCCGCTGTATCGACGTGAGCGATAAAACCAATCGCTGGCGCCGCACTTCCTTCTTCCAAGTTACTTGGGAGGAGCGCCACTAAGTAGCTATCCTCTGGGTCGAGTTCTACTTTTGTAAAGCCGTACTCCACTAACTCGTCACGAAGCATTTCTAGAAATTCCCATTGACTCTTCGTCGTAGGAATCGTTGTTGATTTTAAATCACTACGCGTATTGATTTTTGCATATCGAATAAATCGTTCTAACATTGTAGGATACATGTTAATAAGAGTCATCTTCTTTCACTTGGTGGAACTCTAAGTCTGCAATTGTTTCACGACCGAACATTTCAATCGCCACTTTAATTTTTTGTTTTTCGTGGTCAAGTTCTACTACTTTACCGCTCATATCATTGAAGGCACCTTCTGTAATGATTACGTAGTCTCCAACAGAAACGTGTAAATCAACTGGAGCATGCACTTTTTCACCGATACGTCCTAAGATAGCTTCTACTTCTTCTGGTAATAATGGAGATGGTTTTGAACCAGCACCGTGTGAACCAACGAATCCAGTTACGCCTGGAGTGTTACGAACAACATACCACGCTTGGTCTGACATCACCATTTCAACTAAAACATAACCAGGGAAAGTTTTTTCAACAGTTGTTTTTGTTTTACCGTCTTTTACTTCTACTTCCTCTTCTTCAGGCGCAATCACGCGGAAGATGTTTTCTTCCATACCCATGCTTTGGATACGTGATAATAGATTTGATTTTACTTTATTCTCATAACCTGAATAAGTGTGCAATACATACCATTCTTTTTCCATTGATACTCCTCCTTGAGTGTTGACAACATTTTTCCATACAAAAAAACCTTCATAAGCGAAGGTTTTTTCAACTGCTCTTAGTATATCACTAATCACTTTAAAGTACTATTATTTTAAAAGGAATGTAATGAGTTGATGCACTCCATAGTCCACTACTGCAAAGAAGCATAATGCAGCAAGCACTGTCATAATTACTGTAATTGTATATTTGTTTACTTCTTTACCTGTTGGCCAAGTAACTTTTTTCATCTCTTTAATCACATTTGATAAAAAACGCATTCCGAATCTCCTCTTCCTTTTATTTTGTTTCGCGATGTAGTGTTTGTTTATTGCAATACTTGCAGAATTTTTTAATTTCAAGACGTTCTACTCGTCGGTTTTGTCCAAGCGTAATCGTGTAGTTTCTTGAACCACATACGCTACAAGCTAACGCCGCTTTTTTCTGAGCCATATTTTCACTACTTTCTATAAATCCATATCTACTCCATAATAAGGAAATGAACTTGCTTTGTCAAGTAGACACTAGTTGAAGAAAAGTACCGCGACGAATAATAGCACGGCTTGCAATGAATGAATCATCACCATGTTTTTAATTGCTAGTGCAAAAGTGGTTTTCTTTTCTTGAACGGCCTTGAACTGTTGAATATGTTTATACACAGGAACACCAGCAACTAGTACACCAAGAAGAATCCAAGGAGCCGTTCCTAATAATACCGCTAGTAAAATTGCACCGAACGCAATCGCATATAACACTTGATACAGCACTAAAGCTTGTTTCTTTCCAATATAGTACACCAATGTATAACGATGGTTGGTAATATCCGTTTCTAAATCACAGATGTTGTTACTTAACATGATATTGGCAATTGTACAAACGAGCGGCAATGACAATAGAAGAACTTTCAATTGCGCGACGAGGTCCAGTTGCATCGTTAAAATACTTCCGTCTAACTGTACCCCTGCAAAAACGGTTCCTTCTGGCACATTTAAAAATACCGTAATCCAGAAAATCCCAAATCCCATCGTAAATCCAGATAACACTTCACCAAGAGGCATTCGAGAAATCGGGATTGGTCCAAATGTATAAAACACACCGATGAAGAAACAAATCGCGCCGACAATGAGTAAAAGAATATTCGTGCGCGCTACAAGAATGATTCCAACAACTGCTGCTACTGCAAACAGCCCTCCGAAGACTTGCCACGCTTTCTTCACAGTAATGGTACTCGTCCCAATCACATTATGATTATCACGATAATCAGAGTTTTTCGCTTTGACATAGTCCATCAAATTGTTCATTACGGTTGTCGCCATATCAAAACAAATCATTCCGATAAAGAACAACAGCATATTCAAAACATTCACTTGTTTAAATAAAACAAACGAATAAAGAAACGCGATGACAAAAGGGAACACACTCGCGATTTTTGTACGCAATTCGACTAGTTCGATAAACTCTTTTTTCGTCACTACTCAACACTCTCCTTCAACTCAAGATTCGTATTTGTTAATTTGAACGTATCTTTAATCGCATTCGACACATATACTTTTTTATCTTTCGTTACGAAAATGACATCCACTCCGTCATGACTATTCGCATATTCGATTCCAGCCTTTGGTCCCACAGAGAACATCGATGTTGAAAGAGCATCCCCTTTTGTCGAACTATCAACAATGACAGAAACTCCTTCCACATTATTATCGTATGGATATCCTGTTTTCGGATTTAAAATATGGTGATACGTTTGACCGTCTACGGTTAAGTAACGCTCATAAATCCCAGACGTTACAATCGTTTTATCTTTTTCAAGAATCGTACCAAGCGTCTTCCCACGAGAAGCGTCTGGATCTTGAATCCCAACATTCCACGCAACGCCATCTCTGGCAGGAGAGCCGCCCATCACGACGATATTCCCACCAAGGTCAATCACTGCAGTTGTGATGCCTTCTTTTGCAAAATATTCCCAAACCTTATCGGCGATATATCCTTTGGCGATTCCTCCAAGGTCTAGTTGCATTCCTTTTTTCTTTAAAAAGACGGTTTGTTCCGCGTCGTTTAATTCAACGTCTTTATAGTTCACAAGCGGTAACACCGCATCGATTTCCTCTTGCGTTGGTTTCTTCGCATCATCAAACCCGATATGCCATAACGCCGTCAATGGTCCTACCGTAATATCGAAGGCTCCGTCGAACTCTTCGCTATATTTCAATCCAAGTTTGATCAACTCGTACACATCCGCACTAACCTTAACTGGCTTTTCTCCAGCGGCTAAGTTTACTTCATCCACTTCAGAACCAGAAGCATTCACGGTAATTCGTTTTTCTAAGTCTTTAATCATTTCTAAGGCATTGGTGATCACTTCTTCTGTATTTGGATGATAGACCGATAAAGCTACCGCAGTTCCGAGTAAGAAGTCTGTTTTCTTCACAGGTGATTTAATAATTTCTCTTGGAGTCTTAATTGATGCGCCTGAAACAGTGTCGGCTTCATTCTTCGGTTGGTTTTGGCATGCGGTTAAAATTGATGTCGACATCACTGCCAAAAGTCCCCATTTCATCCATTTAGCTTTCATATGTCTCTCCTTCTAAAAATCATTCTTTAGTATTGTACCTTATTTCACGATAAAACGAAACCCGTGACTTGTAATCCGAATAAAAAACTCCTGCACTACCGTACAGGAGTCGAAATGGTTATTTTAAAATGAATTAGCTTTGTGGAGCTGCTACTTTGATTTCAGCAGTGTCCCCTTTTTGAGCTGCTTCGATTAATTTGTTTGCATATTCAACAAATGAAGTATGAGCATTAGTTGCACCTGAAACAACTTCAACGTCTGAAGGGTTTTGTTTAGCAACTAAACCTTCGTTGTAAGCTTTGAAGTATTCTGCTGGGCCAGTACCCACTTTATCTTTCATTGCTTTTTCGTATTCTGCGTTAGCTGATTTACGTTCACCTTTATCGTTTAAGTTGTCATAATCAGATTTAGTGATTT
>CAJZJI010000063.1 GCA_916049935.1 uncultured Streptococcus sp.
TTTGCTCTCTGTATTCTTCTTTTTAGAGAAAAACATGCAGATATAGATAACGAACATCACTACTGCCATAATTAGCACTCTTGCTGCTAAGGCAAAATTATATAATGCTGCAATCGCACTTAACGCAAAGAAAATGATAGTCATATTTCTAACCGTTTCAAGAATTGGGCGTTTCCTTCCCATTGGATTTGGTCTATTATCCATTGTTACTCCTTCTTCTCTTTCGTTTTATACATTAATAGTGCCGAAGCAATAGCGACGTTCAGCGACTCTGCTTTCCCAAACATTGGAATCGTCACTACAACATCTGCTAAATCAATCACGTCATCAGAGACGCCTTGCCCTTCATTACCAACGACGATGGCTACATCCGTTGCTCCTTGTAAGATAGTGTAATCTTTTGAATCACGGTGCAGTGCCGTTACTGCTACTTGCACACCTTTATCTTTAAGCGTTGGCAAGTAATCTTTCAAATCCGCTTGAAAAACCGGGATATGGAAATGGCTTCCTTGCATGGATCGAAGAACTTTATCGTTATATAAATCAACCGTTCCTGTTCCTAATACAACCGCATCAAATCCAGCAGCATCTGCCGTTCTCACAATCGTTCCTAAATTACCAGGATCTTGAACTGCATCTAACACAATGAAGCGACCGCTATAAGGCAATGACTCCTGTTTAACAATCTTCACAACTGCTAAAATCCCTTGAGTGGTTTCCGTCATTGATAACTTATGGAAGACATCTTGAGAAACAACTAGCACCTGTACATCAGTTTGAGCCAACAGATTTTGGTAGTCTTCAAGACGATTACTAGTAACCACAATCAATTCAATCGGAGCTTTTTCTTTAATCGCTTCTTCTATAAGATGCTCTCCTTCAAGAAGATACATCCCCGCTTTCTTACGACCTTTTGCAGTCTGAAGTTTGACAAGCTCTTTAATTTTTTCATTTTTAGGTGAACTAATGATATCCATACAACTACCCTTTTAATCCTTCTATTGTATTCATGAGTTTCTTGACTTCTACTTTTTGATTTTGATGAAATCCACATTTCATAGGTACGACATAAGTTTCCTCTTTATCAAGATATTGCAATGTTAATTTGGGATTTCCTAAAAGTTTCTTCTCCATGGAAACCTTTTGAATGCGTTCTGAAGGGATAACGATTGGTCTATTCGCTCTCCATACACCTTCTTTAGAAGTTTCAAAAAGAACGAAACCATTTTTAGCCCAATAGAGTACAAAGGTTTGCTCCGCTTTTTCCAAAGCCACTAAGCTATCAGCATCCGTCATTTCGAATCCAAAAAAACTAATTTGACTTTTTAAATCCTCGATGATTTCCATTCTTATTCCCCTTCTTTCGTTTCTGAGTTGGTTTCTTAGAACTTACTTCTTTCTTTTTCGGTTGTGTGACTGGTTTTAATTGTCCTGCATATAGTTCAAACTGAACTAGTTTATGTTTTCCTGCAACCTTCTTCAAGTCTCTTAGTTCGCGGTCATTCACTAGACTGAGCACTAACCCTTCTTTTCCCATACGTCCTGTACGTCCTGAACGGTGGGTATATTGCTCCGTAGAATCTGCAATATCATAATGAATGACAAGTGGTAAATCTTCAATATCGAGGCCACGCTGTGCGACATCGGTACTCAGTAAAAATGGAATCTGTCCCTTCTTAAATAAGTCGATTGCTTTCTTACGTTCCGTTTGATGAGCGTCACTTGATAAAAGTGCAACTGGAACTTGATGATACGCTAACTTTTCGCCAAGTAATGCTGCATTTGCAATCGAATTGACAAACACTAATGCCTGGTTTGCATTTTCGGAGAATGCTAGCTTGCGTAGCACTTCATCACGTTTTCTAGTTGGACATTCAATATATCCATGGGTTACGTTCGAATGAGCAGAGTTCCCCTCTGAAACTTCAACAAAAGTCGGAAGCATATTAATCCATTTATTAACTTCTTCTAAATTCTTATTCTTTGTTGCAGAGAAACAAAGCACTTGTCTTTCAGAAGGAAGTTTCTTTACAAGTTCTCTTGTGTTATTCAATTGTTCTGGATCGAGTAAATAATCGGCTTCATCTAATACAAGCATTTCTACTTGGTGAAGCTTTAATTTGCGAAGTTTTGAAAGCTCTAGTAATCGTCCTGGTGTTCCTACAACAATTTCTGGTTTATCTTTCAACTTCTCTACTTGTCGTTTTACGTTTGCCCCACCCGCTAAAACTTGCACACGAATTTCAGGTGTTTTCCATTCTCTAATCACTGCTCCAATTTGTTGAGCTAATTCTTGAGAGGGCGCCACAATCAAAGCTTGCAACGTTTTGTCCGCTTTAACTCTTTCTAAAATAGGAACGACATAGGCTAAAGTCTTCCCAGTCCCTGTTGGTGAGATAGCTACGATATCTGTTCCCTCTTTAATCAGTTCTTGTGTCTTTTCTTGTATCGGTGTTAATGTGTGGAAGCCATGTTGCTCCCAAATTGTTTTTGTATTCATAAGTGTCCTTTCCGATAACCATTTGTTCTTTTGAGTCCTATTCATTTTAACGAAGAAATGCCTATACTTCAAATAGTTTCAACGTTTGTATAAAAAAAGAGAACTGCTCTTACACAGTTCTCTGTACTAATTTCTATTAAAGTGCCATTTTCTTTTCTAAATATCGTTGCCCCTGTTCAAAAAGCAAACAGATAATCCAGTAAATAATGGCCACCAAAATATAAACCGTCATATAGTTTTGTTCACGTCCACCCACAATTTTCGCATTTTGGAAAATGTCAGGTAGTGAAATCATCGCAACAAGAGACGATCCCTTAATCATATCCAGTAACACATTACTTAATGGTGGAATGGCGATTCGGAATGCTTGTGGAACGATGACTTTTTGCAACGATTGTCGATAACTCATTCCAAGAGACATCGCTGCTTCCCATTGACCATTATCCACTGCGTCCATGGCCGAACGCAACACTTCAGAAATATACGCACTACTTGCGATACTAAAGCAAAGGAGCGCACAGACTAAAGCCGGTAACGTTATTTTTAAAAATGGTAACCCAAAATATAGTAAGAATAAAAATACTAAAGTTGGTGTTCCGCGCATAAAGGAAACATGAAATGTCGCAATCCATCTTAATAAACGGAATCTTGAACGTCTCATTAAAACAAGAACGAATCCTAAAATCGTTCCGAAAACAAAACTCGTTAATGCAACTCCTAATGTATATCCCAATCCACTAAGAATAAACCAAAAGTTATTGATTGCAATATTGATATCGAAAATTTTATTTAACATATTAGTCTACATCTGAAATATCGATTTTTTCTGTTTTGAAATCTTTAGGTTCTGTTACGTCTTGACCAGCGAAGAATTGTTCAGAGATTTTTTTCAAAGTTCCGTCTTTCTTCATCGCATCCATAGCTTCATTAAATTTGTCACGTAACACAGTGTTGTTTAGTGAAATTGAGAAACTTGCGCTATATGGGTTTGCATAAACGCCTTCGTTAATCTTAATGTCATATTTATCTTTAGCAAAAGCAACGGCGATTGATTGTAAGTAGTAATCGTTGATAATTACATCAGTACGACCGTTTACTAAATCAGACATATATACGTCATTTGTTACGTTGTCATATACGACTAATTCAGCACCAAGTTTTTTAGCAATCTTCATGTAGTTTGTACTTGCAGCACCTGCAGCTTTTTTACCTTTTACATCTTCCCAAGAATGAATTCCTGAATTGTCGCTTCCACGAACAACCATTGATGTAAATGAGTATTTATGAGGTGTAGTGTGTAAGTATGCGTCGAAGTTTTTCGCACCTTCTTCAATTGAGTAGTTTGCGATATCTGTCATACCACTGTCTAAAGCTGTTAACATTCCGTCAACACCCATTTCAGTAAATTCAACTTTAAGGTTTAAGCGTTTCGCAACTTCCTTCATAATTTCCACATCGTAACCCGTTAATTCGTTCTTATCATTATGGAATGATTGTGGATATAAAGTACCTGCAGTTGATACTTTAATGACACCTGATTCAACAATTTTGTCCCAGTTCGCTTGCGCTTCTGAAACTGATACAGTTGTTTCTTGTGTTTTAGTTGTGTTTGCTCCGCATGCTGCTAATAATGTAGCCACAGCAACGAAACCAGCTTTCATCCATTTTTTCATTGGTTTAACCACCTTTTGTTTATTTTTTCAACATAGTGAACGATACCATACTCCGCTTTAAAACACAATGAATAAAGCTTGAAAAACAAAATAAAAATGAAACAGATTTTACAACCTGTTTCATTCTAAATTTTTATATAGTTATTTACCTAGTTCTTCAAGAATATTTCGGGCTACTCTCTCGGAAATTCCGATAGTTTGTAACTCCTCAAGACTAGCTTGTTTCATTGCTGTTATCGTTTTAAAATGACGCAATAGTTTCTTTCTTGTTTGCGGACCGACACCATCAATCATTTCCAATTTCGAAGCAAATGTATTTTTACTTCGCACTTGTCTATGGAACGTAATCGCAAATCTGTGAACTTCCTCTTGCACACGTTGTATTAGTTGGAATGCTTGTCCTTTTCTATCTAAATCGATTTCCTTATAGTCTTCACCATAGAGTAATGTAGCGGTTTTGTGTTTTTCATTTTTCACCATTCCACAAACAGGAATCTCTAGACCTAATTCATCTTCTAAAACTTCAATAGCAGCTCTCATTTGGATTTTACCGCCATCCATTAAGATCAAATCTGGAAGTCTAGCTCCTTCTCTTAGTAATCTTGAATAGCGTCTACGAATGACTTCTTGTGTCGTCGCAAATTCGTGACTACCTACAACAGTCTTCACTTTAAACTTACGGTAATTCTTTCGGTCTGGTTTTCCATCCTTAAAGACCACCATCGCAGATACTGGATTGGTTCCTTGAATATTCGAATGGTCAAATGATTCAATCACTGATACTTTTTCTAACCCTAACGCTTCTGAAAGTTCTTCTAGGGCACCTTTTGTCTTCAACTGACTTTGCTCTTCTCTTCTGAACTTCTCATTTAATGAAATCTCACTATTTTGAGTAGCAAGGTCTAACATTCGTTTCTTAGAGCCACGTTTTGGTGTCATCACCTTCACACCGAGCGTTTCTGATAATAGTTCTTGGTCAATCGCTTCTGGAACCAAGATTTCTTTTGGAAGAATATGGTTTTGGTCTTCATAAAACTGAATGATAAATGATAGGACTTCATCTTCTATCTGATCATAAATCGGAAACATCGCTGCTTCACGTTTAATAATCGTCGACTGTCTGAGTAAGAAGACTTGAATAGAAATCCATCCTCTATCAACGACATAAGAGAACACATCTCGGTTCGTGAAATCTGCGTTCATGATGTTTTGTTTCTCGACGGTTGCTTCGATGTACTTAATTTGATCACGATAATCCATTGCTTTTTCAAAATCGAGTCTTTCGGAAGCTTCATTCATCTTCGAAGTCAAATCATCTTTAATCGTCTTCACATCTCCGTTTAAGAATCGTTGGATTTTCTTGATTTGCGCATCATACTCTTCTTTTGAAACTTCATGATCACAACAACCAATACATTGCCCTAGATGGTAATAGAAACAAGCTCGTGTTTCATTCTTCCCACATTTTCGAAGTGGATAGATTTTCTGGATCAGTTGCTGCAGATCGGAAGAGCACACGTCTGAACTCCAGTCACCTGAAGCTATCTCG
>CAJZJI010000064.1 GCA_916049935.1 uncultured Streptococcus sp.
GTCGCAAAGACGATAGGTCTCATGAAAAAGGCGGAGTGTTTGTTATATAGCGTTGGAAGTGCTATTATTATGGGAGAGAGACGTGGCCTCACGCAAGAACAAATGGCTACGTTAAAAAAGAAGAAAGCAATTGGAGAAGCGTTCGGTTGTTTCTTCGATGCAGAAGGGAATGTGGTATTAAAAATCCCACGAGTAGGGCTGCATCTTAGTGATTTATCTACGATTCCACATTCGATTGCCGTTGTGGAAGGCGCAGAGAAGGCACCTGCTTTAAAAGCATATGCCAAATTAGCTCCAGTGGATCGCACTTGGTTTGTGATTGACAAGGAGACATCAGAGTTGGTTTTGAACGGGGAAACCCGCAAAAAATAAAAATAAAAAATTCCTAGGAGGAAAAACTATATGACAGTTAAAGTTGGTATTAACGGTTTCGGACGTATCGGTCGTTTAGCATTCCGTCGTATTCAAGATGTGGAAGGATTAGAAGTTGTTGCAATCAATGACTTAACAGACGCTAAGCAATTAGCTCACTTGTTAAAATATGATTCAACTCAAGGACGTTTCAACGGTGAAGTTGAAGTGTTAGATGGAGCTTTCCGCGTTAACGGTAAAGAAGTTAAAGTACTTGCTAACCGTAATCCTGAAGAATTACCATGGGGTGAACTAGGCGTTGATATCGTTTTAGAATGTACTGGTTTCTTCACTTCTAAAGAAAAAGCTGAATTACACTTAAAAGGTGGCGCTAAACGCGTTGTTATCTCTGCTCCTGGTGGAAATGACGTTCCTACAGTTGTATTCAACACAAACCACAACATTTTAACAGGTAAAGAAACTGTTATCTCTGGTGCTTCATGTACTACAAACTGCTTAGCTCCAATGGCTAAAGCATTAAACGACAAATTCGGTATTGTTGAAGGTTTAATGACAACAATCCACGGTTACACTGGTGACCAAAACACATTAGACGCACCTCACGCTAAAGGTGACTTACGTCGTGCTCGCGCTGCAGCAGTTAACATCGTTCCTAACACAACAGGTGCTGCTAAAGCTATCGGATTAGTAATCCCAGAATTAAACGGAAAATTAGACGGAGCTGCACAACGTGTTCCTGTTCCAACAGGTTCATTAACTGAATTAGTAACAGTTTTAGAAAAACCAGTTACTGCTGAAGAAATCAACGCAGCTATGAAAGAATTAGCTAACGAATCTTACGGTTACACTGAAGATCCAATCGTATCTTCTGATATCGTAGGTATCACTTACGGTTCATTATTCGATGCAACTCAAACTAAAGTAATGACTGTAGGCGACAAACAATTAGTTAAAACTGTTGCTTGGTACGATAACGAAATGTCATACACTGCACAATTAGTTCGTACTTTACAATACTTCGCAAAACTATAATTTAAACTATAGATTTAGCTAATCGTATCTATTTTCTCAGGGCGATGGAAGCATTCGCTTCCTCGCCCTGTTTTCATAATGTGAGTAATGCACTCGCTCCAAATAAAAATGTAGGAGGCTATTTTATGGCTAAAAAAATCGTTACAGACTTACAAGTTGAAGGAAAGAAAGTTTTAGTTCGTGTGGACTTTAACGTTCCTTTGAAAGATGGCGTGATTACAGACGATAACCGTATCGTTCAAGCATTGCCAACAATCAAATACTTAATCGATCACAACGCTAAAGTGATCTTATTCTCTCACTTAGGTAAAGTGAAATCTGAAGAAGACAAAGCTAAATTGAGCTTACGTCCAGTTGCAGAACGTTTATCTGAGTTGTTAGAAAAACCAGTGACTTTCGTTCCAGAAACTCGTGGAGAAAAGTTAGAAGCTGCTATTAATGCACTTAACGAAGGCGATGTTTTATTATTCGAAAATACTCGTTTCGAAGATTTAGATGGCAAGAAAGAATCTAAAAACGACCCTGAATTAGGTAAATATTGGGCTTCTTTAGGCGACTTATTCGTTAACGATGCATTCGGTACAGCTCACCGTGCGCATGCTTCAAACGTTGGTATTGCTAGCCAATTAGAATCAGCTGCTGGATTCTTGATGGAAAAAGAAATCAAGTTCATCGGTGGTGCAGTAGATAACCCAGAACGTCCATTCGTGGCAATCTTAGGTGGAGCGAAAGTTTCAGACAAGATCGGTGTTATCAACAGCTTATTAGACAAAGCTGATAAAGTTCTTATCGGTGGAGGAATGGCTTACACATTCTTCAAAGCAATGGGACGTGAAGTAGGTCTTTCATTATTAGAATTAGACCGCGTTGAATTAGCGAAAGAAATTATGGAAAAAGCTGGCGATAAATTAGTATTGCCAATCGATAACGTTGTTGCTAAAGAATTCTCTAATGATGCTGTAGCTACAATTGTTGATTCAGATGCTATCCCAGCAGACCAAGAAGGTTTAGATATCGGACCTAAGACAGTTGAATTATTTGCAAGCTACTTAAAAGATGCAAAAACTGTTGTATGGAATGGACCAATGGGTGTATTCGAATTACCAAACTTTGCTAAAGGAACTATCGGTGTATGTGAAGCAATCGCTAACCTAGAAGGCGCAACTACAATCATCGGTGGTGGGGACTCAGCAGCAGCTGCAATCTCACTAGGATACGCTGACAAATTCACTCACATTTCAACAGGTGGTGGAGCTTCTCTAGAATATCTAGAAGGTAAAGAACTACCAGGTGTTGCTGCTATCAGTGATAAATAATTTTAAACATTTAAAAGGAGATGTTGTGTATATGCGTAAACCAATTATTGCCGGAAACTGGAAAATGAACAAAAACCCAAAAGAAACTCAAGCTTTTGTGGAAGCTGTTGTTGGTAAATTACCTTCAGGCGAACGCGTAGAAAGTGCTATTGCTGCTCCTGCAGTTGACTTAGTAACTTTATTAGAATATGCGAAAGGATCAGAATTAAAAGTAGCTGCTGAAAACTGCTACTTCGAAGATGCTGGTGCTTTCACTGGTGAAACTTCACCTAAAGTATTAGCTGAAATGGGCGTGCACTACGTAGTAATCGGTCACTCAGAACGTCGTGAGTATTTCCACGAAACTGACGAAGATATCAACAAAAAAGCACATGCTATTTTCAGAAACGGCTTAACACCAATCATTTGTTGTGGTGAAACTTTAGAAACTTACGAAGCAGGAAAAGCTTCTGAATTCGTAGGCGGACAAGTTTCTGCAGCATTGAAAGGTTTATCAAACGAGCAAGTATCATCATTAGTGATTGCTTATGAACCAATCTGGGCTATCGGAACTGGTAAATCAGCATCTCAAGATGACGCTCAAAAAATGTGTAAAGTTGTTCGTGACGTTGTAGCAGCTGACTTCGGTCAAGAAGTTGCTGACAAAGTTCGCGTTCAATACGGTGGATCTGTAAAACCAGAAAACATTGCTGAATACATGGCTTGTCCAGATGTGGACGGAGCTCTTGTAGGTGGAGCAAGCTTACAACCAGATTCATTCTTAGCTTTATTGGAGGCAGTAAAATAATGGCAAAATCACCAGTTGCAATCATTATCTTAGATGGTTTCGGATGGAGACCAGAAGTTGAAGGTAATGCTGTTGCACAAGCAAAAAAACCAAATTTTGATCGTTATTATAACGAATTCCCTCATACAACATTAAAAGCTTCTGGATTAGATGTAGGTCTACCAGATGGCCAAATGGGGAACTCAGAAGTAGGTCATACAAACATCGGTGCTGGACGTATCGTTTACCAAAGCTTAACTCGTATCGATAAAGCGATTTTAGATGGTGAATTCGAATCAAACCCAGCATTAAACGGTGCATTTAACCACGTAAAAGAAAATGGCTCTGCATTACACTTATTCGGATTATTATCTGATGGTGGAGTACACAGCCACATCAACCATTTATTAGCATTAGTGGAAACAGCTAAAGCAAAAGGAATCGACAAAGTGTACATTCATGCATTCATGGATGGACGTGACGTAGACCCTAAAGCTGGTCCTTCTTACATCAAAACTTTAGAAGACAAATTAGCTGAAGTAGGCGTTGGAGAAATCGCAACAGTGTCAGGTCGTTACTATGCAATGGACCGTGACAAACGTTGGGAACGTGTGAAATTAGCTTATGATGCAATCGCTCATAGCGAAGGCCCTCAATTCGAAAGCGCACAAGCTGTTATCGAAGATAGCTATGCTAAAGACGTTACAGACGAATTCGTAATTCCATCAGTAATCGTTAAAGATGGCAAACCAGTGGCAAAAGTAGAAGACAACGATGCAATCATCTTCTTCAACTTCCGTCCTGACCGTGCAATCCAATTATCAAATGCGTTCACAGATAAAGAGTGGACAAACTTTGACCGTGGTGCACGTGCTACAAACGTTAAATTTGTGACAATGACTTTATATAACCCAAGCGTGGATGCAGAAGTTGCATTCCCACCAATCCCAATGACAAACGTTCTTGGTGAAGTGTTATCTAAAGCAGGCCTTGCACAATTACGTATTGCCGAAACTGAAAAATATCCACACGTAACATTCTTCATGAATGGTGGACGTAACGAAGAATTCCCTGGCGAAAACCGTATTTTAATTCCTTCTCCAAAGGTTGCAACTTACGACTTGAAACCAGAAATGAGTGCTTACGAAGTAGGAGATGCATTATACAACTCAATCATCAATGATGAAAATGATGCCATCATCTTAAACTTCGCAAACCCAGACATGGTTGGACACTCAGGAATGTTAGAACCAACAATCAAAGCGATTGAAGCAGTGGACGAAAACTTAGGTAAAGTTGTCGACGCCATCCTTGAAAAAGGCGGTAGCGCAATTATCTTTGCTGACCACGGTAACTCAGAAACAATGATTACACCAGAAGGAACACCACATACTGCACATACAACAGTGCCAGTACCAGTGATTGTTACGAAGAAAGGTGTAACATTACGCGAGGGTGGACGTTTAGCAGACGTTGCTCCAACGATGCTTGATTTACTAAATGTTGAAAAACCAGAAGAAATGACTGGTGAATCATTAATCGAAAAATAAAGAATCCCTTTCCAAAGGTTGAAACTCTGATGATTTTCGATTAAAATAATAACGTACAAAATAAATATTAAAGGAGTTAATAAATCATGCCATTTATTACAGATGTATTAGCAAGAGAAGTACTAGACTCACGTGGGAACCCAACTATCGAAGTTGAAGTTTACACAGAAAGCGGAGCGTTCGGACGCGGTATGGTTCCTTCAGGAGCTTCAACTGGTGAATACGAAGCAGTTGAATTACGTGACGGCGACAAATCTCGTTACTCAGGAAAAGGAGTTCAAAAAGCAGTTGACAATGTTAACAACATTATCGCTGAAGCTATCTTAGGTTATGATGTTCGTGAGCAAATGGCGATCGACAAATTAATGATCGAATTAGATGGTACTCCAAACAAAGGTAAATTAGGAGCTAACGCAATCTTAGGCGTATCTATCGCTGTAGCACGCGCAGCTGCTGACTACTTAGATCAACCTTTATACCAATACTTAGGCGGATTCAACACTAAAGTATTACCAACACCAATGATGAACATCGTTAACGGTGGATCTCACTCAGATGCTCCAATCGCATTCCAAGAGTTCATGAT
>CAJZJI010000065.1 GCA_916049935.1 uncultured Streptococcus sp.
CTTATTTGAAAACCAATTTGCCTTAAACTGGTTCAAAGATAAACATCCAGAAGTCGAATTAAAAGCATTATTCTAATCAAAACAAATAAAGCCTCTCTAATCCAAGTGATTAGAGAGGCCTTTCGTATTCGTAAGATTAAGCTTCGTATCCCATTAAGATTCCGCCTTGTTCTGCATAATAGCTGCAGATACCGCTTGTATGAATGCTTGAAACGTCCGCTTCTGGGAATTCACCATGAATGGCTGATTGAATTAAGCCGCAGATTTCTGGATTACTGCAGTGGCTAATGACCACTCGGCCACCCTTGTAACCATTCTTCTTCATTTCAGCCCAAAGTGCTTGGACAGCTTTCTTTTGACCTTTTGCTTTGTGAAGAAGGTTTAAAGTTCCTTCTGGAGATGCATTTCCGACTAAGTGGATATTGAGCATTCCGATTACGGCGCCGACTAATTTGTTTAAGCGACCATTTTTCACTAAGTTATCGACACGTGCAAGGACAAATAATAGTTTTGTGCTTGCTAAATAATCCTTTAATGCAGCTACGACTTCTTCGTAAGAGAGGCCTTGAGAGATGAGTTCGTTGGCTTTTTGTACGAAAAGAACCATCTCACTACTTGCTGAAAGGCTATCGAATACCTCGATATTTGTTTCAGGAGCTTCCTCTAAAAGCATATTTTTTGCTAATTGAGCACTATTTTGGCTTCCTGATAGACCACCTGTAATCGTAATGGCGATGACATTTTCTGCACCTTTATAAGCTTCAAGGAATGCATCTGGGCTAGGGCAGGCTGAAGCTGTTTGATCTTTCGTTTGATACATTTCAATCATCATAGCATCGATATCTAAAGACGCATCATCTGTATAGTGTTTGTCACCAACTTGAACTGTTAGTGGTACGTTAATGTACTGTGTATCTGGAGCAAGATTCTCGATTTCGCGTAAATCACAACCAGAATCTGCAATAATTTTCCATTTCATCATGGGTTCTCCTTTGAATTATATTTCTATTCTAAATAAATATACTTTGAATATCAAAACAAGTCAAATAATCTAGATTTTTCCTTTCATTTTAGTAGCATTTTAGCGCTTTCTGTAATATTGTAGAAGTGTAAAAATAAAAGGAGGAGTTTTATGACTCAAACTATTTCTTTCGGATATGGTTCAAAACCAGCACAATTTATGGCGAATAAACTAAACCGTCACGGTGTCATTGCAGGGGCTACAGGTACAGGTAAAACTGTAACGTTAAAAGTATTAGCGGAGCAATTAAGTGAAGCAGGAGTTCCTGTATTCTTATCAGATATTAAAGGGGATTTAGCAAGCCTTGCTGAAAAAGGCGAAGTAACTGAGAAGATTGCAGAACGCTTGGCAAAAGTTCATGTAGAAGACTTCGAACCAAGCTCATATCCTGTTGCTTTCTGGGATGTCTTTGGGGAAAACGGAATTAATATCCGTACTACAATCTCAGAAATGGGACCAATTTTATTAGCTCAATTATTAGGTTTAAACGAAACTCAAGAAGGTATTTTAAACATTGCGTTTAAAGTAGCGGACGACCAAGGATTATTATTAATCGACATTAAAGACTTACGTGCAATGTTAAATTACGTTGGCGCACATGCTGGGGAATTACGTAACTTATACGGAAATATCGCACAACAATCAATTGGTTCTATTTTACGTAGCTTACTCGTATTAGAACAACAAGGTGGAGACCAATTCTTCGGTGAACCAGCGTTTGAAATCAATGACTTATTTAAACAAGACCAAAATGGCCGTGGGGTCATCAATATTTTAGCGTCTGAAAAATTATTCCAAACACCAAAATTATACGCAACATTCTTACTATGGTTCTTATCAGAATTATACGAAAACTTACCAGAAGTTGGGGACTTAGATAAACCAAAATTAGTCTTCTTCTTCGATGAAGCTCACGTATTATTCGGCCAAAGCAATGCTGCAGTTCAAGAGAAAATCGAATTAATCGTTCGTTTAATCCGTTCTAAAGGAATTAGTATTTTCTTCGTAACACAAAACCCAACTGATATTCCAAATGCTATCGCGAGCCAATTAGGGAACCGCGTGCAACACGGATTACGTGCGTTCACTCCAGCTGAACAAAAGAACGTAAAAGCTGTAGCAGAAACGTTCCGTCAAGAAGATGGACAAGATTTAGTAACAGTAATTACAAACCTTAAAGTAGGGGATGCAGTTGTTTCAACACTTCAAGAAGATGGTTCTCCAAGCTTTGCAGAAGTAGTATCAATTTACCCTCCTAAGAGTAAATTAGATGCAGGTGATCCACTTGTTCGTCAACAACTCATCAATCAATCAGCATTCTACGATAAATATGCAGAAATGTTTGACCGTGAATCTGCTCATGAACAATTAGCAGCGTTAGATGAACAATTCAAACAAGAAAAAGAAGCTGAACTTGCGCAAAAAGAAGCTGAAAAACAAGCTGAATTAGATCGTAAAGAAGCTGAAAAGCAAGAAGCACTTGCACAAAAAGAAGCTGAAAGACAAGCAAAATTAGAAGAAAAAGAACGCGAACGTGAACAAAAAGAATTAGAGCGTCAAGCACGTCAAGCCGCTACAAAACGCGGAGATTCAGCAATGGACCGCTTCACTAAGAACGTTATGTCAAGTGTGGGTCGTGAAGTTGGTCGTGTGATTACACGTGGCGTAATGGGCTTATTCAAAAAATAAGAGGAGGCCAAAATAATGGCAAATGTCGTTGTATTTTTCGCGCAAGGATTTGAAGAAATCGAAGGCCTTGCAACGGTTGATATTTTAAGAAGAGCAGGACACACAGTGCACACAGTAGGACTGGGCAGTGAAGTGATTACTGGAAGTCATCATATTCCTGTAAAAATGGATGATGTACTCGATACATTCTACTGGGCGGATATCGATGCGCTCGTACTACCAGGTGGTCTTCCAGGAGCCACTCATTTACGAGATGATGAATTTCTTATTAAGAAACTAAAAGAGTATTCTAAAAAAGGAAAAATTATCGCAGCGATTTGTGCAGCTCCAATTGCACTGCACCGTGCAGGATTACTCAAGGGCAAGAAATATACTTGCTACCCTGGTGTAGAAAAAGACATCAACCAAGGAACGTATACAGGACAGCTCGTGGAAACAGATGGAAAACTCATTACGGGATGTGGACCAGCTGCAACCTTTGAATTTGCCTATACGATTGCAGAAACGTTGGGTACTGACACTAGTGCTCTTCGTGAAGGAATGCAATATAATAAACTTCTCAAAAAATAAAAATGGCAAGAAGACTCGTCTCGAATAGGAGCGGGTCTTCTTTTGTTACAAAAATGTTACAATGTTACAAAAATATTAACTCAAACACTTGCAATTTAACCGGAAATTTGAGAAAATAATGAATGACAAAATAAAACTTAGTACATAGAAATCAGGTAATAGTATGCATAAAGAAGAATTGAAGGAAGTTGTTGGTCAACTTCGCAAAAAAGGGGTAAGAATTACACCTCAACGTGTTGCGATGCTTGAGTTTTTAGCAAGTGTACACACGCATCCAACGGCCGAAGAAATCTTCAAGGCGTTGACAAAAGAGGATCCACAAGTGAGTGTGGCAACTGTTTACAATAACTTAAATCTATTTATTAAAGAAGGCGTCGTAAAAGAATTGACGTATGGGGATAGCGCGAGTCGTTATGACTTTGATTTAGGACAACATTATCACGCCGTATGCGACGTGTGTGGGAAAGTGGTGGACCTTTATTACCCAGTACTCGAAGACGTTGAAAAAGCTGCAGAACAGCTGACAGGATTTAAAGTAAGAGGACACCGTATGGAAGTGTACGGAGTGTGCCCAGAGTGTCAAAAGAAACAAAAATAGTATTCGATTAAGGGGTATAGGAGTATGGAGAAGGTCATTCAACGAAGAGCCAAAAGTGGCAAAGATGAGCACTCAAAAAAGGAAAATAAATATACGCAAGCTCCAGAAGACTTCGAAGAAACAGAAGTAGTCGAAGAGGAAGCTCTTGAGGAACTGGAAGAAAAAGAACTCTTTGGTGGGAAAAAGCCTAAGAAGAAAAGACCTAAGAAAAAAATGAATAAAACGATTTTCTGGGTCATTGGGATTTTAACGTTTCTTATTTTGATTTTTGAATTATTAACAATTCACCGCATTATGGCAGATCAGTTCAATGAAGAAGAATTCAAACGTATTATTCAAGTCGAACAAGAAGATGCGAAGAAATATAACGAGAATTTAACCGTGAAAGATGAAACAAAAGGCAATATGGAAGTGCAGGAGTTAATCCCAACAGATGCTTCTGGTAATCCGATTGAAGCCATTGCGACTGAAATGGACGCGTTGAAACAAGAAGTTCTTGAAAAGTACGCGGGAGCTACTAAGAAGACACTTATCTTCTTCAAGGCGTACCAAACAAAAATCATCTCAAACGTAAACGATATTCACTACTATGTGTCTGTTTATCAACAAAAAGAGAGTGGTTTTGAACAGTTAGAATTTAAAGAGCTCTCACACCAATTAGTATTTGCGGATACATTACAACCATTCGAGATTGCTAAATTATTTAACAATGAACTCGCAGTGTCTAACTTCTTCGTGAAGAAGGCTTTAGATGAAGCAAAAGCAAATGGTTTATCAGACGAGCAAACTGCTAAAGTGACTGCGCAATTTATGGATGGAAACTGGAAGAAGTTAGATGCTTCGATTATCCAAAATGGAGTTCGTGTGAAATATAAAGATGCAAGTGATCAAGATGCAGAATGGACCATTCCATTTACTGAATTATTTGCATACATGAACGAAAACATGATTCCTGAAACAGAAAAAGACAATTACGAAGCGTACCTAGCGACTGTAAAAGAAAAACTAGGGAAGAAGAGAATTGCATTATCATTTGACGATGGACCTCGTGCAGAGACAACACCTAAAGTGTTAGAAATCTTGAAGAAATATAACGCGCACGCAACGTTCTATATCGTAGGAAGCCACGTAGAAGGCAATGAATCCATCGTTAAACAAATCGTTGCAGAAGGTCATGAATTAGGAGACCACAGCTACAGCCATCCGTTATTGACGAAGAAATCAGCTGATGAAGTGTATCAAGAAGTGCATAAGACTTCTGATTTAATTGCAAAAGCAAGCGGAGGTTTGCGACCAATGAGTTTACGTCCGCCATATGGTGGGTTTAACAAGATGGTATCAGAACAAGCTGGTATCGCGATTGTAAACTGGTCAATTGATTCCCTTGACTGGAAATATAGAGATGCAGCGAAAGCAATCGAGCATATTAAAGAAACAGCTCATAATGGCGGAATCTTATTAATGCACGATATTCATGAAGAATCTGTTGAAGCTCTTCCAGCTGTTATCGAGTATTTACAAGCGGAAGGCTACGAATTAGTAACGGTCACTGAGTTAATGGCGGATCAACCATTAAAATCAAATTACGTTTACTTTGACCGTGTAGAGAATAAACAAGTGCAGTAAGAACACTTGCAATTTTACTCAAAATAAGGTACATTAATTAAGTGCTTAAAGCACAGACCTTTTACAGAGTTTTGCGAATCACCAACGCTTTACTCAGTACAAGGC
>CAJZJI010000066.1 GCA_916049935.1 uncultured Streptococcus sp.
AAGATACAACAAGTGATTTCGACCGTGAAAAATTACATGAACGTCTTGCTAAATTATCAGGTGGGGTTGCCGTGATTAAAGTCGGTGCCGCTACTGAAACAGAATTGAAAGAGAAAAAACTTCGCATTGAAGATGCCTTAAACGCAACTCGCGCAGCGGTTGAAGAAGGTATCGTTTCAGGTGGGGGAACAGCTCTTGTGAACGTTCAAAAAGTAGTAGACGCTCTTGAATTAGAAGGCGACTTAGCTACAGGTGCGAAAATCGTATCTCGTTCATTAGAAGAACCATTACGTCAAATCGCAGAAAATGCAGGCCTTGAAGGTTCAGTCATTGTTGCTCGTTTGAAATCTGAAGAAAAAGGAATTGGATACAATGCCGCTACAGATGAATGGGTAAACATGATCGAAGCAGGTATCGTGGACCCAACAAAAGTAACACGTTCTGCATTACAAAATGCTGCATCTGTTTCAGCATTATTATTAACAACAGAAGCTGTGGTAGCTGACAAACCAGCTCCAGTAGCACCACCAATGCCAGGGATGGATCCGGGCATGGGTATGATGTAATCAAAGAGGGGTGAAAGTTTTTCACCCCACTTTTTCTTTTTGGAATAAAACACCGCAAGGTGTCTACTCAAGAAAGAGAACTTCGTTCAAAACTTCGAACCCTCGAGGATATCTCTATAGTATATGCAATGAGGCACCGGCTTGAGCCAAAGTCTCAAGCTCTTTCAAGATTCAAACGGACTCTAAAAAAATAAATTTTTAAGAGTCCATAATTCACTTTGAATGCTAACTCTCATTGCTAATACTATGGAATCCTCGGGGTTCTTCGTTTTGAACATTTTTTGAGTGATACTTATAAAAAAGAGGATGAATAGAGAAAGAAAATAAGACCAACAGAAATGTTGGTCTTATTGTTGTCCTTATGATAATAAAGCGCGGCAGTGGTCGTACTCTGGATAGGAAGAGAATTCTGCGCTGAGGAAGTCTTTGATAAAGGCAAAGCGTTCTTTAATCATCGAACGAAGGACTTCGGACTCTATATGTTCTAGGGTATAGGCGATTACCTGCAAGAGCAGTTGTGGGTGCGTGTCTTGCAAGATTTCAAGGAGTCCCTCCAAGGTATCGGGATTTTCCTGTCCGATTTGTTGCAGTAAGGTATGGATGGAAATCCAGTCTTTCATATCATACGTTATGTCTTCGGTTGTTACCTCTAGTTGAGAGAGGAAATCGTCGAAGGAGTTTGCCACTTCGAGCCACTGATCCATTTCAACATCAATCAGACGGATGCTTGGTTCCTTGTCAGCGCCGTTTTGATAATCGAAGGCGTAGTATACAGGTCCGTCTTGGAAAAAGACTACGAAGTACTCAGGCAATCCGGTTACTTCTGGAGACCATGAAGCGTCCAGAATGCTTGGGAAATACGGGCCTTCTGAGTAGCCACTCAGTCCATTACAGAGCGCGTAGTCGAGGCCAAATCGCGTTGGTTCCGCCGTTGTAATCATAGTGTTCGTGAAGAATCCGGCACCATTTTTCAAAAGAAAATCCACGTAGCTTTGTGGTAGTGGAAAACGAGAGAAATGCTCCTTCGTCTGTGGAATAGGTGAGAACAATTGATGCTGAATCATGGGGCTCCTTTCTACTGCAAAATCCGTCTTAGGATGGATGCAGAAAATTTTACGTTTTGCTACTCTATCTTTACCTACTATTTTACACACAAATAGGAAAATATGGTACAATGAGGGTATTAAATCTAAAGGAGAGTGTCAAAAAATGACAGTAGTATGGATTGTATTAGGAGTCTTAGCAGTAATTGTCTTATGGGCAATGTTTGCTTACAACGGACTTGTACAACAAAAAAACTGGGTTCAAGAAGCTTGGGCACAAATCGATGTTCAATTACAACGTCGTAACGACTTAGTTCCAAACCTTGTTGAAACAGTAAAAGGTTACGCAAAACACGAACAAGAAACATTAACTCAAGTAATTGCGATGAGAAACCAAATTGCAAACATGGGTAGCGATGTTTCACCACAAGAAAAAATGGAAGCATCTAACCAATTATCAGGTGCTTTAAAAACTATTTTCGCTTTAGCTGAAAGCTATCCTGATTTAAAAGCGAACGACAGCTTCTTAAACTTACAAGAAGAATTGACAAACACAGAGAACAAAATCTCTTACGCTCGTCAATTATACAATTCAAGTGTTGCGAGATATAACATCTCTATTCAATCAATTCCAACAAACATTATTGCTGGTTTTGGTGGATTCACTAAAGAAGAAATGTTAGAAACTCCAGTTGAAGCTCGTAAAGTTCCTGAAGTGAAATTCTAATTGACAGTTCATTAGTAGGGAGGGAGTGCTAGGATGTTATACCAACAAATTGCTTCCAACAAACGCAAAACGCTGGTCGTTATTGCGTTGTACATGGCGCTCTTCATTGCAGTGGGAATCGGAATTGGATATTATGCTTTACGCAGTGTCGTCGCTGGGGTTATTATCGCCCTTGTTGCCGGCGGGTTGTATTCAATGATGATGATTGCAAATGCGACTAATGTAGTGATGCAATTAAACCATGCCAAAGAAATTACAGATAAAAATCAAGCACCGATGATTTGGAACATCGTCACTGATATGGCGATGATAGCAAAAGTACCAATGCCGCGTATCTTCATTATCGAGGACGAATCTCCAAACGCGTTTGCGACAGGAAGTTCTCCAGAAAATGCAGCCGTGGCGGTCACAACAGGATTGTTAGAACGGTTGAATCGTGAAGAACTTGAAGGGGTAATTGCCCACGAGTTTGGACACATCCGTAACTATGACGTTCGCCTTCAAACAATTGCGATTGCGCTTGGTGCCGTGATTGCCATGCTCGTCCAATTCGGAAGTCGCATGATGTTCTGGGGTGGCGGTAGTAGAGACCGAGATGATGATGACAACGGTGGTGGCGCAAATGCCATCTTCATGGTCATCGGTTTAATCGCGATGATTCTTGGACCATTTATGTCAACTATCCTGCAATTGGCCTTGTCACGAAATCGTGAGTATTTAGCAGATGCGTCAGCAGTGGAATTCACACGAAATCCATATGGACTCATCTCTGCGCTTCAAAAGATTTCAGAAGCTCCGCCAATGACGGAAGCCGACAAGAAGAGTGCGGCGTTATATATCTCAAATCCGTTTGGGGAAGAAGGAGATTCGCTCTTCTCAACGCACCCATCAACGGCCAATCGTATTAAACGATTAGAAAAAATGTAACCTGAGACTGAGGATTTCCTCAGTCTTTTTTGTTTTCTGAGAACTAGATTAGAATGTTGCTAAATTGTTACAAAAGAAAACGGTTCACACGTAAAAATGTAATCTAATATATATGTTTTAGTAGAAAGAAATCCTATATAATGGAACATGATAAACTCTATGGAGGTGAGACTGTGGCTAAACAATTGTATATCCATTACGATAGCGTATCGAACCATGTATTAACGAAGTCGATTTCGTTTCGTTTGTCTGCCTTACCACAGTCTGAGATTCCGCAAAACCTTCTTCTCTTAAACGGGAAGTCAAGCCTTGCCACACACGATCCTTATACGGGCTTCATGTGGGTGAAGGGGCGTAAAAATGTGTTAGCGTATCTCCAAGGGGTGGAAGAAGGCAAAGAGGCGCCATCGAACTGGGTGGACTTTGATTCGATTGATTTCGTTCATCAATTAACGCCGCAAGAAATTGCAGACTTGCTGTATATTTCGCATGCGAAGACGCACTTGCATTCGCCGTTCTTCTATAAATTACAAAATAACTTTATTTACTTGTCACTTGAGAATGGCTACTCGAAAGTGTACTACCGTAAAATTGAGCAGTTCTTGCCAA
Source organism: uncultured Streptococcus sp. (assembly GCA_916049935.1). Classification (GTDB taxonomy): domain Bacteria; phylum Bacillota; class Bacilli; order Lactobacillales; family Aerococcaceae; genus Granulicatella. Next base: position 3,873 of record CAJZJI010000066.1, read on the forward strand.
TCTTATCGGCGCAAGTACAAATCGAGATGACAGATATCTTGAACGAGACACCGAAGTTCTTATTCTTTGGAGCAGAAAAAGTGGCTTCAGCGATTTCCATCGAAGCGCTTAAAGAAATGATGCCATTGTATCGTGAAGGAATCAGTCTTGCTTTTGATAAAGTCACAAAGAAAGAAGACAGCTACGAAGTACCAATCTTCTTAACGGAGGACCGTTATCATTATTCCGATAAAGAAGTGACACAAAACGTCCGCATCGGACAACTCGCGTATAGCGAAACGTATCAAAACTGGAAGATTTCAGCAAAACTTCCAATGAATGACGCAATCTAAAGCACTTTTCACAGCGAATGTGAGAGGTGCTTTTTTGTGCGTTGGCCGTAACTTGTAACCGTTGGGCCGTTTTGTTATACTGAAAAGTGCAAGGTTATTTTCAAAATAACGTTCGAAGAGCCTAAATGAGGCGGTTCGCAGCACGCGAATAGTTTGGAGGATTCATATGAAAATTGTAGTGATTTACGGCGGAAAGAGTGCAGAGCACGATATTTCAATCTTAACAGCCGGTTCAATTATTAAAGAAATTTATTTCGAGTATTACGATGTACAACCAGTGTACATTACAAAAGAAGGAACATGGTTAAAAGGAGAAGCATTAAAAGCTCCTGTAGCCTTTGACCAAGCGCTTCGTTTAACAGAAGGAACTGTAGCGCATTTTGCAACTACTGAAGGCGAAACTTCAACAGGGGTTCGCATCCAACCATGCGATATTGCTGGACCAGATACAGTAGTTTTCCCAATCTTACACGGACCAAACGGAGAAGACGGAACGATTCAAGGATTGTTCGAAATCCTAGATCTACCATATGTTGGTTGTGGCGTATTAGCCAGCGCAAACGGAATGGACAAAATTGCCAGCAAGCATTTATTCCAACAAGCAGGTATTCCACAAGTGCCATTCGTACCTTTTGTGAAAGCTGATTTCGAAAAATCACCAGAAGCCATCTTCACACGTATCGAAGGAACATTACGCTATCCAGTATTCGTGAAACCAGCGAATATGGGTTCAAGTGTTGGGATTTCTAAAGCGACAAACCGCGATGAATTAACAGCAGCCATCGAAGAAGCGTTGAAATATGACCGTCGTATCGTCGTAGAACAAGGAATCGACGCACGCGAAGTCGAAGTTGCGGTTCTTGGAAACGACGAAGTGAACACATCTGTGGTTGGGGAAGTCGTGAAACAAACAGGCTTCTACGATTACAACGAAAAATACATTAACAACACCACAACACTTCAAATCCCAGCAGCGATTCCAGAAGAAGTCTCTGCAAAAATTCGTGAATATGCTGAAACTGCCTTCCGTGCGATTGACGGTAGCGGCTTAACACGTTGTGATTTCTTCTTAACAGAAGCTAACGAAGTGTTTATCAACGAAGTGAATACAATGCCAGGGTTCACACAATTTAGTATGTATCCAAAACTTTGGGAAGCAATGGGCATTTCCTATAAAGATTTAGTCGAAGAACTCATTCAATTAGCGTTGAAACGCTATAACGATCGTCACGCGAGATAAGGGGTAGAAAGATGAGTATTGGAACAGTTGCTGAAATTACAAAAGCCGTCGAAGCGATTGATTATCAGTCAGCACATCGATTTGAAGTCATCGAATCTGTAGCCTTCGATACACGAAAATTAGGACCAAACAGCCTTTTCGTGCCACTTCAAGGGC
>CAJZJI010000067.1 GCA_916049935.1 uncultured Streptococcus sp.
ATAGAATCACGGATTGCGTCGCACTCACTGCTTGACTACCCCAACTCTCTACTGCATGAAGGAAAATCACGTCTCCGATTTTTCCACCGATAATCGACCCAAAAGCCAATCCTAGCGCGATTTGTTTTTTGACATGAAACCCTAGCTTACTTCTTTTATAAATAGAAACTAGACACATCGTAAAGACCGCGACAGTCGAATACACACTAATCATGCTCGTCGTATCGATGCCGACAAAATCGAAGGCTGGCTTGATGATAATGCCGCCGCCTAAACCGGTAATCGCTCCAATCATCGTCGCACAAAGCACGATGATACTATAAATAATAATGTGCATTAGCGGCCTCCAAGATTCCGGACACATCTAAATCCTAAATGGCTAGATGTTGAGTCCCACAATGCTCCATTACGAGCGGCTACACGATACCTGTTGCAGTAAGAGCAATGGCATAAGAAGGAGCCGCCGCGAATCGCATATTCGTATTCGAAATTAATTGGACGAGATGCGTCTTCTTCGATTTCTTCAAACGGAATTCCGCGATGGTTGCAGCACCATTCCCAGACATTTCCAATCATTTGGTAGATCCCATATCCATTTGGTTCAAAGCTCTTCACGGGCGCCGTTCCTAAATAGCCGTCTGCTTTCGTATTCGTATTTGGAAAATCTCCCTGCCAAGTATTCGCATGAAACTCACCATCTTGTTCGAGCTCATCGCCCCATGGAAATTGCGTCGTTGTACCGCCGCGCGCGGCATATTCCCACTGCGTTTCTGTTGGCAATTTTACCTTCGCCCAATCACAGTAAGCTAATGCATCTTGCAAAGAAACATGCACCACTGGATGGTCCATCACATCGTCAATGGAAGACTGGGGCCCTGTTGGATGATTCCAGCAAGCACCTGGCACTAGAAGCCACCATGGCGATCCCGATATATGTGCATACTCTGCTCTTTTTTCTGGCTCAACCAATAGGTGAAATACATACGAATCTCCAATGGTTTCTGCTGTTGTTGTATAACCTGTCGCATCTACAAATGCTTTAAACTCACGATTCGTCACGGTCGTATCCGCGATTTCAAACGCAAGCACCTTTTTCATCACTGGTGGCGCCTCATGGTCTTCGATAAAGCCTTGGCCAAGAGAATCTCCCATTTGAAAGATGCCAGATTTTAAAGGTACAAAATTCATACTATCGACCTCTCTTTAGAGTGGCAACGATGCGTTCTAATGGTACTTGGCAAAGTTGTCCGTCTCTCACAAAGCCCTCTTCTCTATCTTGTAAAATACGTGCAAGTTTCGCTTTGAACTCGTTCACAAGAGAAGTATACTTCGTCTCAGCAATTAAATTGCATTTTTCCTCTGGATCCTCTGTCATATGGAAGAGTTGATACTCGTCTTTGACAGGGAACCAAATAAATTTCCATTCATCTGTTAAAATATATTGGCTCGAATCCTCACCTAGGCTATGTTCGCCGTGGAATTCGTTTCGCCAACCTGCAAATTCGCCAAACAATAATTGACGAACGCTCTTACCGTCTGTTTCAACTTTTTCACCTGTCGCAAGCTCTACAAGTGAAGGGAAAACGTCTTGAATCTTCACGAGTTGTGTGACGCTCTTCTTCGTACCCGCAATTAAGTTTCCTGGGTCGAAGATAAACGCTGGAATCTTAATACTACCTTGGTAAGGATAGCCTTTGCGGAATAAATAATGTTCTCCGAGTTGATCTCCGTGGTCACTCACGAACCAGAAAATCGTATTTTCTAGTAAATCAAACTCCTCAACCGCTGTTAAGAAGCGACTTAATTGATTATCGATATGCGTGATTAATCCGTAGTACGCTGCCAACATTCTCTTTTGCGCGTCCGCTGGAATTTTTCCGCGTTTCGCATAAAGGCTTGGAATCTTATCTTCGAGTTCTTCCCAGTTCCCGATATGCAAGTCCGATACGTCCCCTAATTTGTGCATGTATAAATCATAGAAATACTTCGGTGGATTGAGCGGTGCATGCGGTTTTTCAAACGACATCTTCAAGAAGAACGGAACGCTTGGGTCACGTCTCTTTAAGAAACGAATACTCTCGCTCACAATCCAGTTCGTTGGGTGGTATTTCTCAGGAAGTTCAAAAGGACGGACATCCCATGAATTACAGTTCGCCCCATCATCGATAATATCTGCATCGCTACCGAGTTCTTGCTTAATCCAATCCAAGTAATCGCTCGAATGTTCAAACGTTTCGCCGTATGCTTTATTGTATTTACGGTCGACATGTAAGTAGCCATCGTGCAAGAGAACATGATCAAATCCCATGCGCTTACGACTTGGATACACATGCATTTTCCCGATACATTCTGTTTGATACCCTAAATGTTTGAATGTTTGAGGAAGTGTATTCGTGTAGTTCCAAGGCACTTCATCTTCGTATCCAACTCTTCCTGAAGCTTCTTGGTCCATCCCTGTTAAAAGAGCTGCTCTAGCAGGAACACAACTTGGCACTGGTGAGTAGGCATTCTCAAAGTTATATCCCATGCTGGCCATCATATCCATCGTTGGTGTCACTACTAAGTCATCATTACGGTTTAAAGACAATGCATCGGCACGCATTTGGTCCACTACGATGAGGATGACATTTGGTTTTGATTGTTTTTGATTCATAATACTTTTGCCCCCAAAAAAGATAAAACGATTTCATCTTTTATTATAACAAAAGAGCCCGTCCATGGACAGGCTCTTTTTAGTACTTTATTGGCTTTTTATATGACAATCTTGCTCTTTTCACGCATTAATCTTCGCTATACAAGATTTCCGTACAAAACATACAACTTTCATCGTTTTCTCTACGTTTTCCATAGTACAAGTTGCAAATATGGAATCCTTGGTCGTAGATATTTTCTAAGTTGATGATGGATTGGCTTCTTTTTTTCTTTTTAGCCACTTTCTTCGTGTGCGTGTTTGGCTCTAACTCGTCTAAACGATCTTTCAAGTGACGATTTTCCATCGTTAAATTATGATTCTCTTCGATGACTTTTTGCAACTCTTCAGAAATCTGTTCGAGCTCATGTAGTTGCAACAAAGTTTGTTTTGTTAACCGTTCGATTCGATCATACAATTGTCTGTTTGGCATTCACGCACCTCCTATCTTATTTTGGGATTTGTAACACCCATTGTTCTAATACTGCTTGAACTCCAACGTTGGCGCCTACTTTGGCAATGGCGTTGGTCATTTTTTCATGTTCTTTAATCCATTCACTCACGGTGAGATGTCTTGCAAAACTCTTCATCGTTGCGAGTTTATCGCTTTGAATAATGGCTCCTTCGACACCTCGTACATACAGCAAGGCATCACGGATGTAAATTTGTAATAGAGTTAAAAACAGCTCGCTATCGGCTTTTGTCGCTAAGAGTGGCATCACTTGAGACTGAATCGTCACAAAGGCCATCGCACGATTCGTAAATACGCGGACAAACCAATTCCAGCTTTCTTGGCGAATCTGTCCAAAACTTTCACTCTCGAGCATCTCGACTGCTTGGTCGATATTATTCGTCAATTGAGAAAGTAGTTGCGCTGTCGCATTCGGCACGCCTCGTTCCTTCAGCGTTGCAACGATATTTTCTCCTGCATCCGATTGGAAACGAATAATCTGGCAACGTGATTGAATCGTAATCAGCACCTTACTGAGTTGTTCTGTTAGAAGAATGAAATGGATATTTCCTGTCGGTTCTTCTAGAAACTTCAATAAGCTATTAGCAGCGCCTTGTGTCAACGTGTCGACTGCATGAATCACACAGACAATCGCACTCGACTCCATCGCTGTTTTTGTCAACTGCGATTTCAACGTACGAATTTGGTCCACCTTCACCGTTGTACCTTCAGGTTCTACCACAATATAATCCGGGAAGTTCCCATGCTCAATTCTTGTGCAGTGTTCACACTCTCCGCATGCAGGCTCGCCTTTTTTTCGCTTCGTGCAGTTAAGCATCTTTGCGATTTCCTTGGCCATCTCCGCTTTCCCAATTCCCTTTGCTCCTTCAAACAAATAGGCATGGCTCAGATGACCATTATCGATGGCACGAATAAACGCTTCTTGCATCTTTTCCATCTTAGAAACGGAAGAATGAGTCTACAGGTAATACGAATACTGTAGCTCCACCTACACGAACTGGAACTGGAGTTGTTAGCGCGCTATCAAGCATGCTGTCGATATGCACTGGTGGCACAGTCATTTGTTCACGTGATTGGCAGTTTTCTTTAATGATATCTAACGCTTCTTGTACACGTTCTTCTTCAATCCCGATGATGAAAGTAGTGTTTCCTGCACGTAAGAATCCACCTGTTGTTGATAAACGAGTTGCGCGAATATTTGCTTGTGCAAACTCATCTCCTAATAAATGTGCATCTTTATCTTGAACAATCGCAATTAATAATTTCATGATTTCATTCTCCTATTTTGTAAAATATTTTGGGTAACGTTCCACTAAAACTCGGAAGCACTCTTCCACTACTTCTTCAATGGATTTTGTCGCATCAATCGATACAATTCTTTCTGGATATTTTTCTACTAATTCTAAATATCCATTGCGAACCATCGTATGGAAGCTTAACCCTTCTTGGTCTAAGCGGTCAAACTGACGGTTCCCTCTTGCTTTATGAATACGTTCCAATCCAACTTCAGCCGGCACATCTAAGTAAAGCGTCGTGCTTGGTTCTAAGCCATCTGTTGCAAAATGATTTAACTGTGCAACTTCTTCTACCCCAATCCCACGAGCAACTCCTTGATACACCAACGAGCTATCGACAAAACGATCACAAAAAACAATATTCCCTTTTTCTAAATTTGGTAAGATACGATCTTTTAAATGCTGGCGACGACCCGCTGCATATAAAATCGCTTCTGTTCTCTCGTCCATTTCTGTATTGTTCACATCCAGAATGACTTTTCGAATATCTTCAGCGATGCGGCTTCCACCAGGTTCTCTTGTTGAAACAATATCCACGAGCGCGTGTTTTTGTAACAAAGGAATCAGTTGGTTGATGACCGTTGTTTTCCCAGCGCCATCAGGACCTTCCATCGTGATAAACAATCCTTTCATATTATCCCCCATTCCTTTCAATTTCTTTTCTATTATACGATATTTTCATCTTTTAATAAACCAAATTCCTATAAGAAATTTCACCAATTTCTCCTCACTCTCTTTCCTCGCAGAACACAACATTTAAAGATGCTCTGTGATACGAAAAGACTCGTCTGCACCAAATCCCTCTATCCCCTCCTACCCTCCCTTTTCCTTTGCATAACACAATATTAAAAAATAGCACAGTGATTACGAAGAAGACTTGTCGGGTTCTTATAGTAGCAGTAATGGGAATTAGGATCAAAGGTGAATTAACAGGAGTTAGGAATTTATTCCTTACTCCTGTTTTGAACTTTGAAGGCGAGAGACCTTGGCTCGAGCCGGTCCCTCATTACAGCTACTATAAAACGAACCCACAAGTCGACTTCGTAATCACAAACCTTTGGTTTGCATTATTTATATTTTAAATATTGTGTCTATGCACAAAGAAACAGGGGCTTGTTGTTAAACAAGCCCCTGTTCCTAGTT
>CAJZJI010000068.1 GCA_916049935.1 uncultured Streptococcus sp.
TTTTTTATGAAAAAACTTCAAATTAAATGTTTACAGAAATGCTTTTTCAAACATAAAAGAAGACCTCGGCAAACTCACCAAAGTCTTCTTTTTGAATTTGTTTACTATATTATAGTAGAAACTAGTTTTCGAAATCCTCGAGCCACTCTTTTTTGATGTTCTTTTCAAGGTTTTGTTGACGTTTATCTTCTTCCATTTTTGGCATCATAATAAACGCATCTCCAAAACTATCTAAATCATACTCATCATTGACTAGTTCCTCTTTCAATGTTTCAGGAACTTCGAGTTTTTCTTTTTTAAGGAAATCTTCCTTTTTGAGACGAATAGACATATCTATTCTCCTTTCGCCAAACGGTCTTCAAATACTTTTATCTTTTCTAATAATACAGTATTTTTATTCAGTCTGGCAAATGCGGCAGCGTCTCTTATTAATTCTTTAACTTCTTCTTGCTCAAATTTATTTTCATAAGCATTTTCAGCTAGTAAATATTTGATTCGCGCTAAGTAGTAAGTAACATGATTTTCCCCACAAATCGTTACCCCTCGGCGTAATAAAACATCACTTGTATCATATTCCTTAATCGTCGCATAAAATGTTGCTGCGTAATATAGGACTGTTAGGACACGACAAACATCTTCTACAGATTCGATGGTATATGAATCAATTTGGTGAATAGCTTTTTCAAAGAAGTATTCTGCCTTATCATAATCGGCTTGATTCATATAAATAAGTCCAATTCCGGTATATGCTAAAAAGATATACTTATTATCTACGTCTGAATGATCCGCTAATAATTGATTAAAATAAAAGAAACTATCTGCATCATCTTTGTTCATTAAGGTTTGTGTGAAACCTTTTAAGTATAAATATCGCCACTCTTGTTGAGTTGTCAGATGTGCGACATTAATACTCTTGATGAGCTCTTCTGCTTCTTCGTATTCCATACCCACAATATTGAATTCGATTTTATCAAGTTTTTTATTTAACACTGAGTCTTTAATCGCTACAGATGGAAATAACTCCCCTACGTCCATTTGCAACTTTTTGCAAAGCAAGGTCAATATTTTCATTGAAGGAATTTGACCGTGATTTTCGAATCGACTCAATGTAGCTTGTGTACAAATACCCTCACTCAATTCAATTTGAGATAAACCTAGTTCTTTTCTTCGATTCACAAAAATTTGAATATCCATAAATATCTCCTTTCTTTTATTTAATATATGTTCCCTATATCAAATTTATTATACCTTTATTTATCGATATATCCAAAGGAAAAACTTCATTTTGGTAGAGTTTTGTGGGATTTTTTCTTTTTTTCTGAATGAAAATGACGATTATGTATTATTTTATATAAGTGAATTTATAATTTTGAAAATGATTTTCATTACAAATAATTTCATAAAAATGCTTGATATAATAATCATTCTAAGCGTTATTCTTTAAAAGTCGATTTTGAAAGCACAAAAAAAGCTTATGACCGAAACGGTCATAAGCTGTCATTTTTCTATTCTGCGATTTCAACTACGAGGTAACGATGTGGTTCTTTACCTTCTGAGTGAGTTGAGATGCGTTTGTTTTTACTTAACGCAGCGTGAATTTGTTTTCTTTCATACGCTGGAAGTGGTTCTAAGTAAACAGGTTGTTTTGTTTTTAATACTTTACGAGCTGTTCTTTCCGCAATTTGTTGTAGTGTTTCACTACGACGTGCACGGTAGTCACCAACATCCACTTGAACTGAAATACGTCCTTTGATGAAGCGGTGTACAGATACTTGCGCAAGTACTTGTAAAGCATTCAAGATTTTACCGTGTTTTCCGATTAAAAGACCTTGTTTGTCTGTGTCGAATACGAAAGTCATGCGATCACGACGCGCTTCAACTGTTACTGTTGCTTCAGCGCCGTATGTTTTAGCGATGCCTTCTAAGTATTCTTTTGTCACACGAGCAGCTTCTTCTAATTGGTCTACAGTTTCTTCGTAATCTGCGTCTCCTTCTTCTTCTTCGAAATCATCGTCTTCGAAGTCTTCTTCAGGAACTTCCACAGTTTCTACTGTTTCGACAGTTGCTTCTTCCACAACAGGTTCAACAACTTCTTCTACTGCTTCTTCGCTAACCATTGTAGCGACTGGCGTTAATTCCACTTCAGCATTTTTTTGACCGAAGCCAAACAATCCTTTTTTACCTTCAGAAATGACTTCCACAAACACTTGGTCTTGCGGTAATCCTAACTGACGTAATCCTTTTTGGATTGCTTTTTCTACTGAAACGTCACTTACTTTAATTGTATTTGTCATCGTAAACTCTCCTACTCTATAAAAATCATTGTTATTATCTCATGATTGAGACATTTCAACAAGAGCTCTATAAGAATTATTTTCCGTGTCTTCTTTTCGCTTTTTCAAGCGCTCTTGCACGGCGTTTTTTCTCAGCGGCAATCGCCTTTTGCTCTTCTTGGAATTTAAATGGATTATTTAATAGTAATGTTTGGCCTACCATAAATACGTTTCCGACTACCCAGTAGAGTGATAACGCACTTGATAACCCAAGAGACATAAATAGGATCATTGCTGGCATGACATACATCATAACTTTACCAGCACCACCAGTATCTTGCATTTTCATTGATAACCATGTTGTAACAAACGTTGTTAATGCTGCTAAGACTGGTAAGATGAAATATGGGTCTGGTTGGTCTAATTGGAACCATAAGAAATGACCTTGTTTCAATACGTCTGTACGGCTGATTGCTTGATACAATGCCATCATAACTGGCAATTGAATTAATAATGGTAAACATCCAGCGTATTGGTTGATACCTTCACGCTCATATAAAGCATTCATTTCAGCTTGAAGCATTTCTTGTGTTGCACGGTCGCGTGCTGAATACTTCTCACGTAACGCTTTAATTTCTGGTTGAAGAATCGCTTGTTTACGCGTGCTTTGGTATTGGAAGTGCATTAAAGGAACCATAATTAAACGAGTAATAATCGTAAAGACGATAATCCCTAAACCGTAACTTCCTCCTAATAGGTTTGATAACCAGATGATAAATTGAGACAAATTATATAGAACAATTCGATCCCAGAATCCTGTACTAGACTCCGTAATTGGAGAAGTTCCACAGGCCGCTAAAAATAAAGTTAAAACTGCTAATGATAAAATCAATTGGCTTTTTTTCTTCACTGAAAAGTCCCACCTTTTAGAATATTTAATTTTCAACGATTCCTACCTATAAATAGGAATCTTCATTTTTAGGTAATATTGTAGCTAATTTTAAAACATGCATCATACTGCTTTTCATTTCTTGATAAGACATTTGTACGATGGGTTGACGAGCAATAACGATAAAATCTACATCTTGCGCCAATTGGTCGTCAAGTTCCATTAAAATATGACGGATTCTTCTTTTTAGACGATTACGTGTAACCGCATTTCCAAGTTTTTTGCTGACAGAGATTCCCACACGAAAATGGGATTGGTCTTCCTTATTATATTTATAAATAACGAATTGACGGTTCGCTGTCGATTTTCCCTTGTGGAATACCTTTTGAAATTCGCGGTCTTTCTTTACTCGAAACGATTTCTTCATCTACTTGAATCTCTCCAGTCACTCAAATGGTTTTTAAAAAAAAAGACCACTGAGACGTTCAGTGATCTAAGCTGCTAAAACTTTTCTACCTTTACGGCGTCTGCTTGCTAATACTCTACGGCCATTTTTTGTGCTCATACGTTTACGGAATCCGTGAACTTTTTGACGTTTGCGTTTGCTTGGTTGATATGTTCTTTTCATTCGTGTGCACCTCCTACTGTAAATGAAATATCTAGTCTCCCTAGACAGTCTAGTACATTATAAATATAAAATGTTTACTTGTCAATATAAACTATCTAATCACTAAATTACTGAAGTATCATAACATAATCAGACTAAAAATTTCTACAAATAACTGTTGATTTCGCTCTATTTTTTTAGTTATTCACATCGATGGTGGATAGTTTTTTTGCATAAAAGACGATTTCCACAGACTTATAAACAATTTATCCACAAAATAACAATCTGTTTACAAAAATTATACACAATGGTGGATAACTCTATTAAATTCCTTTTATATCAACTTTCTTCATTGTTTATAACTGCTATTTTTATGTGCATATCTCTGTGAATATCCACTTTTTTCTTCGACTTATCCACCGTTTTGTGGATAAAGTTATCAAAAATAATCTTTTTTTGTGATTTTATCAATCCGATTGTGGAAAACTTTTTTGAAAGATGGTACACTGTTAAATGGATTAGAATCTTGAAAACGATATAAGGAGGTGCATTTATGAATTCCATCCAAGAATTTTGGAAACTATTATTAGAACACTTTGAAAAAACAAATTCCGAATTTACCTTTAATCACTGGATTAAACCAGCTGAACCGATTCGAATTGAACAAAATATTCTCTATATTAAAGTGCCTTCTAAGACATTTGCGAGATATTGGCAAGATAACCTCATTAGAGACATTATGGAAATTGGATATGATTACTTCAGACAATCTTTTGAACCACGTTTTATCGATTCAGAAGATGAAGGTCCAGTAAACACTCCATTCCACCAAGGAGTCGAAGAAATTCAACCGAATATTCCTGAAGCTCCAACAATGGTTGCCATCGAGGAAGACTCGCATTTGAATCCTAAATATACATTTGAAACCTTTATTATTGGTAAAGGAAACCAAATGGCCACGGCTGCCGCGCATTACGTTGCGGATAATCCTGGTAATACTTACAACCCTCTTTTCTTCTATGGAGGTGTAGGTCTTGGAAAAACTCATTTAATGCAAGCCATTGGGAATAAATATAAGAAGAGCCATCCAAACGCACGTGTCAAATACGTGACGAGTGAAGAGTTTATGAATGAAATGATTGCTTCGATTGGATCGAAAACACCGCAAGAGTTCCGCAATCGTTACCGTAATGTGGATATCTTACTAGTCGATGATATTCAATTCTTAGCGAAAAAAGAAGCGACTCAAGAAGAGTTCTTCCATACATTTAATGCGCTTTTCAATAACCAAAAACAAATCGTATTAACGAGTGACCGTCAACCAACGGAAATTAAAGAATTACAAGAACGTCTCGTATCTCGTTTCGTATCTGGTTTATCCGTAGATATTACGCCACCAGACTTAGAAACAAGAATTGCGATTTTACAAAATAAAGCCACTTCTCTTGGCTTTAATATTCCAATTGAAGTGTTGAGTTATGTCGCAGGTCATATTCAATCAAACGTCCGTGAATTAGAAGGAGCATTAATGCGTCTTCAAGCGTACTCAGTTATGGTCGGACAAGATATTTCAACAGACTTAGCTGCAGAAGCGTTACAATCGTTCCTTCCGGGAGGCGACGAGAAGCTTCTTACAGTTCATGATATCCAAAGCGCCGTTGCGAAATACTACAATATTACAGTAGAAGATATTAAAGGAAAGAAAAGAACGAAGACGATGGTTCAACCGCGTCAAATCGCGATGTATCTTTCTCGTGAATTAACACGTGTTTCTCTTCAAAAAATTGGTGCTGATTTTGGTCGTG
>CAJZJI010000069.1 GCA_916049935.1 uncultured Streptococcus sp.
CTCCATCTTTTCCAAGGAGCGTCACAGTTGTTCCTACTGGAAATTCATGCGGCAATCGAATCATGCACTGATCCATGCAGATGCGTCCAACAATCGGACAACGAACGCCGTCCACCAAGACTTCCCCTTTATTGTAGGCACGGATAAATCCATCCGCATAGCCAACTGGAAGTGTCGCTACCCATTGTGGTTCGTCTGCTGTATAGGTCGCACCGTAGCTCACTGTGTCTCCTGCTTCCAGCTTCTTCACTTTTACCATTTCCGTTTCCCAACGAAGGGCCGGTGTTAAGGCTGCTTCGTCTTTCAGCGCTAAGTCTCCATTAGAAGGATTAATTCCGTAAATACCGATTCCATATCGGACAATGGCGCTATCTCCTGCCCCATGCCAAAGCGCATAGGCTGAGTTCGAATAATGTACGTGTGCTGGTTTGACGCTTAATTCATCTACGAGACGACGAAACTTCTCGATTTGTTTGATTAACTGTGTCGTGTCAGCTTCGTCTGCAGTCGCAAAATGCGTGAAAATGCCTTCGAATTCAAACGGGCCAGATTGTAGAACGGCTTCAACCGCTGCTAATTCTTCCTCATTCACCACACCAATACGCCCCATTCCCGAGTCCACGGCAATATGGACTTTTAATGGCGTATCGTTTAAATACCTCGCTGCTTCTTTTAACCATGTAAAAGAATCGACACTCGCAGTGATTTTATTTTCAGCCAAGAGTGCGGCATCTTCAACGCGGCTTAGCCCTAAGTTTAAGATGGGTTGTGTAAATCCAGCCTCGCGTAATCCTAGTCCCTCGTCCAAATTCGCCACACAGAATCCTGTAGCCCCAGCTTCAACCGCTGCTTTGGCTACTGGAATCATCCCATGTCCGTATGCGTTGGCTTTTACAACAGCATAGAGTTCTTGAGTGGGACTCAACTTTGCTAGTTGTTTTTTAATATTTTGTTTTACAATCGATAAATCCACTACTACTCGTGTATTTCGATGGATGGCTTCTAACATCATTGGTTCATTCCTTTTTATTCGTTGGATTCTAATACGACGACGGCATACGCATCATGATTGGTATGCGTAATAGTGACCCATGTTTTGTGGGCGTACCGTTTGCACACAAGGACTGGTTTCCCAGATGCATCATTTAAGACTTCGATATCTTGGAAAGACACGTGTTGTCCAATTCCCGTTCCCAATGCTTTTGCGTAGGCTTCCTTGGCCGCAAAACGTCCTGCGAGAAACTCTACTTTTCGCTTCGTTGGAAGGCTATTGTATTTCTCTAATTCTGCTGGAGTCAGCACTTTTCGTAAAAAAGTCTTCGGTTCTGCCACGATTTTTTCAATGCGTGAAAGTTCCACTGCATCCATTCCAAGTCCTGTAATCGCCATTGTCGTCTCCTTTAACGTATTTCATTTCTTCATTTTATCAAAATAATGACCATTTGTCAGAAATTTTATCGTTTCTTATGATTCCCAGAGGCCTTTCCATAAAACAACTTCGCTAGCTTCAAGAGACGCCTGCACATCGATAATGCGCTGATTGCTACTACCTCGAAACTGCAAGGTCAAATCCTTCTTGGCGAGTTCAAATCGTCCATCGACTAAAATATCGATCAAGCCGAGCAATTCCAGCTTATCCTCTGTTTCTTGCATCAATTCTTCCCATGTATATCCCGTCCACGACCACACGTCTTTTGTGTTCCCGTATGCTTGACGAAGAGCTTTTACGAGAGAAAGACAGACCCCTGTATTTAAAAACGGCTCGCCTCCAAGAAGCGTTAAGCCCTGACAATACGATGCACCGATATCCTCAACGATTTGTGCTTCGAGTTCTTTAGTATATGGAATGCCGTAATTGAAATTTTGCGCGATAACATTATAACACCCTTCACAGGCAAAAAGGCAGCCGCTCACATACAGCGAGCAGCGTACCCCTTCCCCATCGACAAAATTATACGGTTTATAGCTCGCAATCTTCCCTTTGGAATACTTGTGACTCGTCCATTCTTTTGGCTTCGGGTTATTCATCCTCCGTCACCCCAAGCGCATAGCGTTCCTTGAGTTTTGGCATATGTTTCACACGCGAAGAAATCTCCACGTGACGACCATGCACCATTGGACGGGCTTGGGGATTTCCTAGATACCCACAAGTTCGTTTCACCACATCACACGTTTGTGGATCATGGTTCTTACATTGTGGGCATTCGAACCCTTTAGCCGTTGGAGTAAATTCACCGTCAAATCCACACTGATAACAATGGTCGATTGGCGTATTCGTTCCAAGATATCCAACTTTGTCATAGGCAAAATCCCACACAGCTTCCAGCGCCTTTGGATTTTGACGAAGCACTGGATATTCGCAGTAATGAATGAAGCCACCTGAAGAATACACTGGATAATCTTTTTCGAAGTCAATCTTTTCAAATGGCGTTGGATTTTTACGCACATCATAATGGAAACTATTCGTGTAGTATTCCTTCTCGGTAATATCTGGCACGAGACCGAATTTTTCGATATCGAGCTTGCAGAAACGGTCGGTCAAACTTTCACTTGGAGTCGCATAGACGCTGAAATGATAGCCATATTCGTCGCCCCATGCATCGGTATGAGCCTTTAACGCCTTCACGATTGCTAAAGTAAAGGCCTTAGCTTCAGGGTTCGTTTCCCAGGCTGGCCCAAAGAAGGCTGTTGCGGCTTCATAGAGTCCAATATAGCCAAGAGAAACCGTCGCACGTTTGTTTCTAAAGAGGACGTCGACTTCTTCACCATCCTTCAAACGTTGGCCAAATGCCCCATAATGATACAACACTGGTGCATTGTCGCGAGTCGCTTCCTTACAACGTTCCACACGGTAGACGAGTGCATCTTTACAAATCGCGAGTTTTTCTTCAAAAATCTCCCAAAACTTTTGAAGAGATCCGTCTGCTTCGAGCGCAATCCGAGGAATATTGAGGGTCACAACCCCTAAGTTCATTCGTCCATCGTTCACTTCTTGGCCGTTTTCGTCCTTCCACCCTTGTAAGAATGAACGGCATCCCATCGGCACCTTGAAGCTTCCTGTTAAACGAACGATTTGGTCATAGCTCAACACGTCTGGATACATGCGTTTTGTCGCACATTCCAACGCCAATTGCTTCACGTCGTAGTTTGGGTCATTGGCTTCCAAATTCACGCCACGTTTCAAAGTGAAGACGAGTTTCGGGAAAATGGCAGTTCGTTTTTCTTTGCCAATCCCTTCCATACGCACTTGCAAGATGGCCTTTTGAATACAACGTTCGAAGTGATTCGTTCCGAGTCCAAATCCAAGCGTTGTAAATGGCGTTTGTCCTTGCGATGTATAGAGCGTGTTGATTTCGTATTCTAACGATTGCATCGCATCATAAATATCTTTTTCCGTCTTCTTCATCGCATAGGCTTCTTGACGGTCTGCTCCCTCAATCCACTCTTTGGCATCTTCTAAATGCTTTTCGTAATTCTTGGCTGCATAAGGTGCCAGCAACTCATCCACACGGTTGGCAGAACAACCACCATACTGACTGCTCGCCACATTGGCAATAATTTGCGCCATTTGTGCCGTTGCGGTTTGAATCGACTTAGGAGACTCCACTTCCGCATTTCCGATTTTAAAGCCGAGACCTAGCATGTGCTCGAAGTCAATTAAGCAACAGTTCGTAAGCGGCATATATGGATGATAATCCAAGTCGTGATAATGGATGTCGCCCTTCAAATGCGCATTAGCCACGTGCGGCGGAAGCATCTTCAAGCCGATAATTTTCCCGACCGTTCCAGCCGTTAAGTCGCGCTGCGTATTAAATACTTTACTATCTTTATTCGCGTTCTCGTTGACGACGCTAGCTTCTTTATTCGTTAATCGTGAGAGCGCCCATTGGAAATCCAACTGATTCTTACGGCGTAAATCACGGTCTACACGGTAGGAGATATACTCTTGTGCAAGCTCTGATTCCCCATCTTCAATCAGAAAATGTTCAATGATATTTTGAATTTCATAAATCTCAATCGTATCGTTAAAGCGTCTTGAAATCTCCGCGAGGACATCCTCTACGATGCGACCAAGCACTACCATCCGCTCGTCGCTTAATGTACCATTCAATCCGATTTCCGCTTTTTCAATTGCACGTTGAATCTTTTCTTTTTGAAATTCGACTTGTCGGCCATCCCTCTTCGTGACCGATAATGCTGTTAATGTCTCTACACTCATCACGATTCCTCCTTAAACTCTAGTCCTTATTTTAGCACTCAAAAAATAAAAATCAACCCCTAAAACACAATATGTTGTGTTTTAGAATCGTTATAATTTACAACATATAGTGTATAAAGGCGCAAAAAAACTCTCTGACAAATCTGTCAGAGAGTCTGAAACTCTTTATTTTTGTGCGTTTTGAACGGCTTCGACCATCTTATCCCACACGTTTTCCATATCTTGTACCAATTTCAATTGCGTACGGGCGCGGTCCAAGTTTTGTCCTGGACGAGTCGTTTGATAGTAAATGTCCCCGTTGATATAGTCCGTCAAGAAACGAATGCCTTGTTCTAGCGTGATGACACGCGCACCCCAAGGTAAGTATTCGAGTTCGGCTTCCGTCAAGATGCCGTTTGTACCTTCGATAAAACCTTTCACGTATGTTTCGTATAAGTCGAAATCGAAGTTCACTTTTGATAGATCTGGTTCGTCTTCGGCACAATCATTAGCACCAAAACGAATCGAATCACCAAAATCAAATAACACCAACCCTGGCATTACGGTATCAAGGTCCACGATGCAAAGCGGTTCTTTCGTTTCGCTGTCGAACATGATGTTGTTTAATTTTGTATCATTATGCGTTACACGAAGCGGCAATACGCCTTCATCGAGTAAATCATAGAGTAAGAAGCAGTCCGCTTTACGGTTTTGGATAAATGCTATCTCTTCTTGCACCTCTTTCACACGGCCAACGCGATCTTCTCTAATCGCTTCTTCCAATTGTCTGTAACGATTACGTGTATCGTGGAATTTCGGAATCACTTCGACCAATTGGCTAGCATCGAAGTCGTTTAAGTCATAAGCAAAACGACCGAATGCTTTGGCTGTGATATAAAATTGTTCTGGATTTTCTACTTTATCTAATGAATAGCTATTTTTCACTGAATCATAAATACGCCAGTAAGTTCCGTTATCCAAGTTGGCTGTTAAGTGGCCATCTTTAGTGCGGATGACACGGAGCGTTTCACGAGAAGCGTCGCGCCCTTCTGCTTCGTATTTTTCACGAAGATATGTGGTTACCTTCTCGATATTTTCCATTAATCCACGTACGTTTGGAAAAATATCATGGTTAATGGCTTGTAATACATATTGTTTTTCTTCATTTTCATGTGTATGTGTAATTTGATAGGTTTTATTAATTAATCCATTTCCTAAAGGTTGAATATCTACCAATTCCCCTGGTAATTCGTAATATTCATATGCCACTCGTGCATTATTTAATGGATTTCCTTCTGTTGTCATAA
>CAJZJI010000070.1 GCA_916049935.1 uncultured Streptococcus sp.
CTTCCGAT
This sequence comes from uncultured Streptococcus sp., assembly GCA_916049935.1. GTDB lineage: Bacteria > Bacillota > Bacilli > Lactobacillales > Aerococcaceae > Granulicatella. Next base: position 9 of record CAJZJI010000070.1, read on the forward strand.
CTAATATAAATCTTTTAGCAATGCTTGTCAAGAACACCAATTTATTGCAGGAGAATCTGATAAACGTTATAATCATATTGAAGAATGTTCATTGAGGGCAGAAAGGTTCCTGCCGCACCTCAAAGAGAGGTACCTGAGATGACGAGCTTACTGAACGTCCAATGAATATAAGTAAAGGCAACTCATTCGAGTTGCCTTGTTTTTTTGTTTATTTACGATTTAACCTAGATGAAAATTCTCTCGGAATTCGGGATTGCCTTCCCATTCTTCTTTAGTGAAGTCACCAGTTAGAGTATGTTCTTCTGAAAATACGAGAACACGTTGGATAACCTCTTGAATTTGTTCGTAATGGTGAGAGGAAATAATCATCGTTTTTCCTGCTGCTTTTAACTCTTGTAGTAATTCCGCGATGAGGCGTTGGTATTTCGGTGAGAGGCCGTTAAATGGCTCATCAAACAATAATACGCTTGGATTCATCGTGAGCACACTAGCTATCGCCACGATTTTCTTTTCCCCGCCAGAAAGGTGATAGGGAATACGTTCTCTTAGGTGTTCTATTTCTAAAAGCTCTAGTGTATCATTCACCCGCTTGTTGATTTCTTCTTCGGGTAATCCGAGTTGACGTGGACCAAAGGCAAGTTCTTCGGCAACGGTCGTATTGAATAATTGGATATCGCTGTTTTGGAAAATCAAACCGACCTGTTGGTATAAATGGCCGGCATTACTTGGGTCTTTTAAGAAGTCTGCATCCACCGTCCAATCGTTAAAATGATATTGTCCAGAAGAGAGCGGAAGTAGCCCAACCAAGATTTTAAAGAGAGTGGATTTCCCGGCTCCATTCGGTCCCATCAAAGCCACCGTTTCACCTTTCTCGATATGAAGGTTGATGTCGTGGATTCCAATGTCTTCGCTATAGTGATAATTTCCATCGTGAATTGTAATCATAAGCGTTCCTTTCTAGCGTAGCATGGTTGTTGCGGCAACCAGCACGATTAATTCGAGTAATAATAACACGTCCTCTTTCTTCCAGCGGAAAGTGGCTTTTTGTTTAACGTCCATTCCGTAGCCTCGGAGCGTCATAGCCTCGTAGACTTCTTTCGTATGGTTTTTCGATGATAAATACAAGAGTCCAAGAATCGATCCAAATAACCCGAGATTTACCTTTTGGCCAATGGTTCGCAACTGCACACATTCGATTTGTTGCTGTAGGTGTTTTCCAAGAATATACGTGTATTTCATCGCGAGTTCGATTGTTTGAATCATCGTTTTTGGAAAATGCAACTGGCGAAGCGCCTCAACGAGTTGGACGCTTGTCGTTGTGGCTAAAAAGAGCGACAAGTTTAAGACAAGAATTCCTGTACGACCAAGGAAGATGCTACTATTTTGGAAGCCTCTTAAAAGAATACTTGGTAAGAGCACAATCGCCGTGAAAATGAGTACACGCGTGAGGACCTTCCAAAGACGGAGGAGTGCTTCACCTGGAAGAAAGGCGATATGGGCTAATAGGAAAATCGCCAAAATCCAAAGTTGGATGGTGGAGTGGCTGAGTGTGATCAGAATGGCTAAGCACACAAAGTAAACGAGCCGCATCCAAGACGAAGATTTCGCCTTAAATGCGGGTGTCGTTTGTTTCATTTTGCCGAGTAGACGGCGCAATGAGTTGATATTCATTTGTAAATATTGATGGCTTTTTGAAGAGGCAGCGAGTGCTTCTTCGGTTTGTAGCCAGTCAGGTAGTTTACGCATGAGATGCTTTTGCTCCATTCATTGTTCGAATCATTTTTCCTAAAATATAGAAAACTAATAATGCAGTAATGGCTGATAAAATATAACCAACTGCGATATTTGTGCCAGGGATTGTGTAGTCACTGAAAAGAGCTTCGAATGAAAATCCATTCTCGATTCCTGCTGGAACATTAGTCATCATTTCAGCAAGTTCATCTGCTGACCATTCTCCAAAGGCTGTTCCTTCTGCTAATAATCCGAGTGGGCTTAAAACGACTAAAGCGATTAAGAGATAGCGGATTTTCTTTACAAAAGAAGTCGTGTTCACTGAAGTAGGTGTGTACAATTCTTGTGGTGCCACTTGTTTCACGAAACGATAAATGACATAAGTGAAGAAAACTTCAACAGCACCGGCAATCGTTAAGTGAGTCAGCATCATGGCTGGAATCGTAACCGCTAATCCATAAGGGTTATAGAGAGGTTCGCCTCCTTGAGTGGCAATGATTGGTTGAATTCCAAGTTCAATGGCTGTTAAGAAAGCAGCCACATTAATTCCTACGTAAGAACCAACGAGAACTCCGGCTGTTTCATGGTTTTGTTTACGGAAGAAATTATAAACGGCGTATCCAACAAATGGCATTGCGATTGCCATGTTGAAGATATTTGCGCCAAGTACAAGAATTCCTCCATCTCCAAATAGAAGTGCCTGTAAGAGGAGGGCGACGGTCAGTGCCAGACTCGCGGCATATGGTCCAATTAAGATTGAAAGTAACACGCCACCGACAGCATGAGCAGTAGTACCACCAGGAATTGGCACATTAAACATCATTAATAAGAAAGAAAGAGAAGCCGCAATCCCAAGCATTGGTGCTAATTCTTTATTTTCCTTTAATTGTGCTTTGACTTTCGTAATCGATAGCCCAACAACAGGCGCTGCCGCAACCGCTAAAACAGCACAAGATGCAGGACTTAAGTAATTATCTGGTATATGCATAACAAATTCTCCGTTCATCTTTTTCTAAGCTGTTAACAGAATATCACAACCAAAAAAATGAGGTCGTTGCAAAATAAGTTTAACAAATGTTACTAATCGATGTTGAGTCACTTTCTTAGTATTCCTATAGTTTGAGTCGTATACTATAGATAGAATTGTAAAGGAGGATTTGCAAATGGAATTTATTAAAGAAGAAAAAGCGTTTAGACATTATAATGCAGCTGGAGAAATGGATGCAGAAATTACGTATATCCCAAAAGGAGAAGGTGTGATTGATGCAAACCATACATTTGTGGATCCAAGCCTACGCGGACAAGGGGTTGCACGTCAATTAGTGGATAAATTAGCAGACTTTGCAAGAGATGAAAACTTAAAGATTCATGCAACGTGTCCTTATATCGTTTCTTTATTCGAAAAAAGTACTGAATACGACGATGTGAAAATATAAAAAAAGTATTAATTCACATAAATATTTTTTTAAATTCACAACTTTTTCATAAATGACCAATATAATTTAACCATACCCAATAAAACACCTAAGGTTTACTTCTCCCAAATAAAAAAATGAACTCCCAACATTTTTTTATTAGTAAACCCTCCTAACCTTTTCCCGCTGTTCCCAAACAGCGGGTTTTTTTGTTTTGGAAAAAGGGCTATTTATGATAGTATGTACAAAGACCAATAGAAAAGGAGACGCTCATGAATCAAAATCACTATTATACAAATCAACCGAATAGTAAGAGCCAAGAGAAACATTTTAGTTATGTTTTAAAGGGATTCACATTCCAATTTGCTAGTGATAATGGAGTGTTCTCGAAAAACACGATTGACTTTGGAAGCCAATTGCTGATTGAATCGTATGAGGTGCCAACCCATCTTGCAAAAGGAAAACTCCTAGATGTTGGATGCGGTTATGGTCCAATGGGATTGTCATTTGCCAAGGCTTATCCTGAGATGTCTGTGGAAATGGTCGACGTGAATGAACGTGCCATGGATTTAGCAAAGCGTAATGCTGAGGCCAATGGAATTCAGAACGTGACGATTCACGAAAGCAATACGTATGACAATGTCCATGCGAAGGATTATTCAGTGATTATTAGTAATCCACCGATTCGTGCCGGAAAAGAAGTCGTGCATCGCATTTTAGCAGAGGCTTACGACCACTTAGTAGAAGAAGGGCAACTCGTCATCGTGATTCAGAAAAAACAAGGGGCTCCGAGTGCGCAAAAGAAAATGCAAGAAGTTTTTGGGAATGTCGAACGCATTGCACTCGATAAAGGGTATTGGATCCTTGTAAGCACAAAGGAAAAAGGGGAATAGAAAATGGAAAAGATTGAAGAAAGAAGAAATCAAAAAACACCAAAGAAGCCAAAGAAGAAATTTAACTGGCGCATCTTCCTAGCAACAATTTTATTTATTATTGCAGGGCTATTATTTGCGGCAGGTCCGATTCGTACATTTTTACTTTCTCGCTTGCAAAGTGAACAAATTCAAGCTGCTTCAAACATTACTTTAGCCGAAGTAAAAGCCAACGAGGCGGAGGAAGCCGAGTTCGATTTCTCAAAAGTAGAAGCGATTGATTTAGATAAAGTATTAAAAGCGAATTTCGACAAAGGGAAGTTCTTAACACTTGGACAAATCGCAATTCCGAGCGTGAAGTTAAACTTACCAATCTATAAAGGCTTAGCCAATGAAGTGTTATTATCAGGTGCTGGAACGATGAAACCTAACCAAAAGATGGGTGAAGGGAACTACGCTCTTGCCAGTCATAACTACTTTGGCGATATGACACTGTTATTCTCACCACTTGTGAACCTTAAAGTCGGCGAGAAGATTTATACGACAGATTTAGAGTATGTTTATGAATATGAAACAACTTCTGTCGAATTGATTGCACCAACACGAGTAGAAGTCATTAACGACCAACCTGGTGTGACAGAGATTACGCTCATTACTTGTGATGACTATAATGCGTCAAACCGTTATTGCATCAAAGGAAAATTTGTATCGAAGACTCCAGTTGGAGAAGTGAGCGACAGTGTGAAACAAGCCTTTAACTTAAACTTTAATACGATTAAATAACAGAAAATCCCAATCACTAAAAACAGTGATTGGGATTTTTATTTAGAATTGATAAGGTTCTATGTGAATATCGATAAATGAAATGGCAAACTCATCGTAGAGTTCTTTTTCAATAAATTCAGTGATTTGATGGCTCTTATAAACAGATAAGTCTTTATCCATACAAACGGTTAAATCGATATACACATTTGAGCCGTATCGACGCGCTTTAATTTCACGAATATCTTTCACTTCGGGATGACGTAAAATAACAGGAATGTATTTATCCAATTCCGTTTGGTCGAAACCATCTGTCAGTTGAAAGGCACTTTCGACAAACACTTCAACGGCTGTGCGAACAATTAAAAGACCGACGACGAAGGCCATGATATTATCGAGCCAGTGTAATCCAAGGGAAGCGAATAATACGGCTAAAGCCGTCAAGAAACTCGTCATCGCATCGCTTAAGTTGTCCTTTGCGGTTGCTTTAAGACCAAGAGACTGGATGCGTGCAGCTAAGTTTTTATTGTAGAAATAGACGCCAATCATTACAACCCCTGAAAAGAATCCAACGATGGAAGAAATAAGTGAAGGAGCCTCCGTTACCGGATTAAGAAATGCTTGGAAGGCATTCCTGATGACTTCAATCCCGATAAAGAACATGATAAATGAAGTCGCAAGGCTGGCAA
>CAJZJI010000071.1 GCA_916049935.1 uncultured Streptococcus sp.
TTACGTTTCAATGAAGTTAAACGGTCTTCAGAGTCTTTCAAGAAGGAACTCATTAGAGAATCGAAATCTGTTGCTTTTGCTTGCGAAGGAGATTTCTTTTCGTATGGAGCTGAAGTTCTGCTAGCAGAGCGATTTTTCTTAAAGTCTTGAGAATCATTACGTGGTGTAAAAGGTTTCTTTGCACGTGGTTTGTCCGCTGAATCTTCTTTTGGTTTATCAACGGCACGACGAATTGAAAGGCTAATTTTGCCATCATCCGCAATCGTCATGACTTTCACTTTAACCTCGTCTCCAACTTTTAAAACTTCTTTGATATCTTGAATGTATGAATCAGACACCTCGCTAATGTGAACAAGACCTGTCTTACGATCTCCTAAATCCACAAAAACTCCAAAATTTGTAATTCCAGTAACTTTACCAGGGATTACGTTTCCTACTTCGATTGACATATAAAAAGCGTTCCTCCTTCATTATTCCCTTTTCGATACACGCTTGACGTATCAAAAAGATTCATTGCCTAACGGTTTTGAGTCGTCACCTTAACAACAGTTTCCCCTTGTTCGACTTCTTCTTTTGCTTGTTGCGCTTTATGCTCTGCAGTGTCATTTGGCGTGCTGAAGATGATTTCTCCAGTTTTGCTTAAATAATATTCACTACGTGCAAGTTTTGCGATATATTCGTCGCTTTGAAGAAGTTCCACTTGCTGTGTTAACGATTCTTTTTGCTTTTCAGCAACTTCTTTTTCAGCCTTTGCTTGTTCAATTTTTTGGTCTAATTGACTTGCTTGGCTAAATTGGTTCCCAATCCCGACAATCATTGATCCCGAAATGGCAATCACACCGACTAAAATCAGTTTAGTCATTAGTGAGTGACTCTTGAAAACGGGAGTAGAAGGTTTTTTCTGATTTAACTTGTTGTTCATTGAAATTACATTCGAATTTCTTTGTTGTGTTTCTTTCGTCACCTTAATTGTCTCCTTTTTTACTTATACAAACTGAGTATAACAAGAATGACGCTCATCGTCCATGGTTACACTAAGATTTTTTATAAATTTTTGTAAACTTATTTTGAACTCCCTTTTTTTGTCAAAAATTAACCCCGTCGAAAAAATCTAAAGACAAAAAATGATTCCGCAAAGACTAACGGATTCTATAATAACAGTAATGTGTTACGCATCGAATGTGAGGGAGAAAGACAGAAATGCTCTAAATATATTTATGTATTTAGAGTATTTCGTTTTCTTTCCCCCACAAAGTTGAATAGGAATGAGCTAGCTGGCTACAGCGAAGCTCATTCCATTCAACCACTGTGCTTACGCGGAGTAGGGCTTGTACCTTACTCCGCGTTTGAAGCTTCGAAGGTGAGAGACATAAGGCTCGAACCGGTGCAACATTACAGTTATTATGAAGACATCCGTTAGGATAAGCGGAATCATTTGTTGTATATCTTTATTTTTTAGTTAACATCTTCGGTACGGAGTTTCACGCGTTTAATGACCACTTGATTCTCCGTTTCGCGAATGTAGTTTTTCAAGTTCTCGATAATGATTTCTTCGTCATTATGAATGCGAATCACGAGCTCATATTTTTCGCCATCGAGTTCGCGCGCTTCGACTTGAATCGATTGATAGTCTTCGAAGTGGCAGTAATTATAAATCGACTGCACAATTGTTGGGTCTGGAATTTCACAGTAAATATTTACTTGACGTTGTTTCCCTTGCAAGATTGGTTGATAAGCCAATTTTTGGACGATGACAATAATCGCGGCGCAAAGGGAACCGAAGAACCAGAATCCTCCGCCAATCGCAAGTCCAATCCCGGCTGTGGCCCAAATCCCTGAAGCGGTGGTCAGTCCACTCACGCGTTTTTCACGCATGAAGATGATCCCCCCACCGATAAAGCTGATACCGCTGACTACTTGAGCAGCCACACGCGCTGTATCGTAATGCGGTGTATCAAGGAAGGCTTCTTTTGAAATAATCATCATTAAGCAAGAAGTGAGCGCCACAATCATGTGCGTCTTAACCCCTGCTTGTTTATTTCTGGAGGTACGTTCGTAACCGATGGCGAGTCCACAAATACATGAAATTAAAATCGCCAAAAAGTGACGTAATTCCATCATTGCATTAAATGGTTGAAAAAAATTAATTGCATTTAAATCCACGGTTTCCCCTCCTTATTTCTTTTAAAAAAGTACTATTAATATTACTCTTTTTTTATTTTTTTGTCAACAGAAAACGCATTCAAAAGGAATCGGTTTCTAAATAGAAAAAGAATACGACAAACTTGCCGTATTCTCCCATTCATTATAATTCTAAAGGCTCTTCTTTAATCAGCTTCTCTTCAAGAATCGTAAACATTTCCTTAGCGTCTTCTTTTCTCGTTGAGTCCATCAATGCTTCAACTTGGACTAAGACATGTTTGTTGCCGAATTGAATAGCGATTTTATCTCCGACTTTCACGTCTGTTGAAGATTTCGCTACTTTATCATTAATAAATACACGTCCCTTGTCGGCTACTTCTTTCGCAACCGTACGGCGTTTAATTAATCGTGATACTTTTAAAAACTTATCGAGTCTCATCGTTTTCCTCTTTTCTACCAAATTTTCTAAGTAAGGTCTTTCCTTTTGGAATTAGAACCCATTCTCGTTTCGTAAATAAATTCCATTTCATCGTTCCTGCCAGGAAAATCACCACTCCTATAAAGGCGAAGACGATTGAAAAGACAAAGGCCATCGTTCTGGAATCTTTCAACCTTGCAAAATGCCACGCTCCGTATGATAATACCGAAACAATGACCGTCATGCCAAGTGCAATGCCCGCAAGTAACTGCATAAAATTCCCGTCACGTAAGACACTGATCATAATCTCTTTTGCAAAAGACATCATCACAACCATCATCACACAAAGCCCTAGTGTTGTCGCAAGGCTAGCGCCGAGCGTTCCAAACATTGCCACGAATAAGTAGTTCGTACCAGATTTCACTGCGAGCCCTGCTGTGAGTGCAAGCAGCGTTTTTGGATATTGATGCTGACTTTGGAAAATGCCGTGCAGCGACATAATCACAGATGCAAAGAAAACACTAGTGACATAGACAAGGAGCACTACCTGTCCATTGGCATCTCCAAAGAGTGCAGTATTTAACCACGGCAAGATGGCAATCATCCCCATCGTTGCAACTACCGAGAAGGTAATCGTCATTCGAAGAAGTGACGTTGACAGTCTCTTAAATTCCAAGTCATGCCCTTTCTTAAAGGCACGTGATAACATCGGCATATAGCTTGATGAAAATCCGACTCCGACAACCATTCCTAATTGAACAAGCGGCTGCCCTCTATCGTAAATCCCCTTGAGGTCTTTTGCCACTTCTGGAAGCATTCCTTGAGTAGTTAACACATTATACACAGAGAATGAATCTACCAATTGGAATAAGACTAAAATCGAACTAAGGAGACAAATAGTTCCTCCTTCAAAGGCAAAGCGTTTAAAGAGATGTCCAAATGTCGGCACTTCCATTTCTACTGGCGTAATCGTCAAGCCGTCGAGCGGATCTTTCGTTTCTTTCAATACATAATACAGCATCACAAGAATCGCAAACACGGCCGCAATCGTCGCACTCGACATCGCCCATGTGCCCATCGTGTAGTAATCTGAAATCGCGCTGCCAAATAGACTCGCCACGAAGAGAATCACCGCAACACGAACGACCTGCTCCACCACTTGTGAGATGGCAGTCGGCATCATCCGGAAGCTTCCTTGGAAATAACCCCTTGTGATGACCAGAAACGGCATCAATAGAAACATCCACGATACGCTTTGGACAACTGGCAAGAGTTCAACGTCTCCCATCCAGCGGGCAATCATTCCCGCACCCAAATGGAGGAAGGCAAAAATCCCCACTCCAATAAGGCTCGCAATCACGAATAACTGCTTCAATAATTTCTTTAAATGTGTCGACTCCAAGTATTCTGCGACTACATTGGACACGAATACCGGGAATCCCGTTAACGCAAAGGTCATGCCGATTCCATAAATAGGATACACCTGCTGATATACATAGAAACCGGTGTTGCCCACCATATTTTGGAAAGGAACTCGGTACACCGCGCTTAAAATCTTAGCAATAAACGCGGCAATCGAGAGCGCAATCGCCCCTTGCATCATCCCTTTACTATTTATCTTCTTCATGTTTTTCCTCATCGCGGGCTAGAATTTCCCCGCATGTTTTTACAAACAGTTTAACTTGCTCGAGCCATAAGTCAACAGGCTTTTGCGTGATATTTAATAAAATCTGAAGACTTTCGCCCTTGTTAGCTACTTGCGCTGGTAATTTCACCGGACCAAGCGCCTCAAAGACGGGCACCCCTTGCAAGCGAGTCGCACTTGGCGGCGCAATCGTAATCGTCACCGAATTGTCTTTACGTTTAATCGATACGACGTCAATCTCGTTAGCGTAATGCTTAATCAATCCAACTTCAGCCAACGCGCTGACTTCATCTGGGAAGTCCCCGAAGCGGTCGATAAAGTCATCGAGCAATTCTTCATAAGCTTCCACGCTATCAATCGAGCGAATGCGTTTATACATCTCGATTTTTTGACGTTCGTCTTGAATGTAGCTAGACGGGATATACGCATCAATCTGCAAGTCGATTTCGACGGTTTCTTCGTCAGACTTCACTTCTTTTCCTTGTTTCTTCAACACGGCTTCGCTTAATAATTGAGAATATAAATCGAATCCGACCGAATCGATAAATCCGTGCTGTTGTTTTCCAAGCAAATTCCCTGCCCCACGAATCGATAAATCACGCATAGCAATCTTGAATCCAGACCCAAGTTCTGTAAAGTCGCGCATCGCTTGCAGACGCTTCTCGCTGACTTCGGTTAAGACTTTATCGGGTTGATACATGAGGTACGCATAGGCAATACGGTTTGTACGCCCAACACGTCCACGCAATTGATACAACTGCGAAAGCCCCATATGATCCGCATTTTCAATAAAGAGAGTGTTCACGTTTGGAATGTCCACACCAGTTTCGATAATCGTGGTCGTCACTAAGACATCATATTCCCCTTCGATAAATTGGTAGAGAATATTCTCTAGCGTCGTCTCACTCATTTGACCATGAATCACACCCACACGACATCCTGGGACAAGAGCTCTGAGTTCATCGGCCTTCTTCTCAATCGTTTCGACACGATTATATAAATAGAAGACTTGTCCGCCACGAGCCATTTCACGTTCGATGCCGTCACGAATGGTCATCGGGTTCTGTTCCATCACGAAAGTTTGAACCGGATATCGGTTTGCTGGTGGTGTCTCGATAACGGATAAATCACGCACTCCAAGCATGGACATATGGAGCGTTCTTGGAATTGGCGTTGCCGTCAGCGTCAATACGTCCACTTGTGATTTCAATTGTTTCAAACGTTCCTTATGCTTCACTCCAAAGCGTTGTTCTTCAT
>CAJZJI010000072.1 GCA_916049935.1 uncultured Streptococcus sp.
TAGTGGTATTAGATAAAGCTTATTTAGAAGAATTTACAGGACGCGAAAGCTTTTAATAAAGAAAGAAGGAATCGAGAATGGATGAAAAAGAAGCACGATTACGCGAATTGCTGAAGGAAGTGGGAAGAATTGTTGTCCCTTATTCTGGCGGGATTGATAGTAGTTACCTATTAAAAATCGCTGTGGATACGCTCGGCCGTGATAATGTCATCGCAGCAGTAGTGAACTCTGAGTTGTTCTCAGACCGTGAATTTAGTGAAGCGATTGACCTTGGAACGGAAATGGGCGCGCGTGTGATAGGGCTTGAAATGGAAGAACTTTCTGATCCACATATCGCCTCAAACACACCAAACAGCTGGTACTATAGTAAGAAAATGCTCTACCAAACCATTAAAAAGAATGTGCAGGGCGAAGGATTTACCGTGCTTTCAGATGGGTTGATTATGGATGACATCAATGATTATCGCCCAGGTGTGAAGGCGCGTAATGAAGAAGGTGTGCGTAGTCTCTTGCAAGAAGCGGGATTATATAAATCAGAAATTCGTGAATTAGCCAAACGCGCAGGTGTTACCAATTGGAATAAAACTCCTTCATGCAGCTTAGCGTCTCGTTTCCCATACGGAACACGCATCACTCCTGAAAAAGTAGAAGCAGTCTTCAAGGCAGAAGAATACTTTACGAAGCGTGGATTTGAACCAGTACGTGTACGCGTGCATCAAGACTTAGCGCGTATCGAAGTTGGCGCGGACCAAATTGAAAAGCTCGTGAAGAATCATGAAGAAATTAACGCGATGATGCAAGACTTAGGGTTCTTATTTGTAACAGTCGACCTTCAAGGGTATAAATACGGCCGTATGAACGACCAACTCGACGAAAAGACAAAGAAAGCAGCGGTAGAATAATGATAGTAACTCCTCAAGAGGTTCTAGATTTCTGGTTTGTGGAATGTGAGCCTGCCGATTGGTTTAAGAAATCAGAGGAATTCGATAATGAGATTCGCTCGCGTTTTCTAGAAACTTACGAAGCAATTGTTGCTGGGAAAACTACCGACTGGCGCCGTAGTGCAAAAGGACGTCTGGCAGAAATTATCGTGCTGGATCAATTTTCTAGAAATATGTTTAGGGATGATGCTAGAGCGTTTGCTTCAGATGCATTAGCAGTGGAACTGGCCAAAGAGGCGCTGTCCGATTGGGACGAGTTCACTGTTCAAGAACGTAGCTTTGTCGTGATGCCGTTCATGCATTCGGAGTTATTAGCCGTACATGATTGGGCGGCAAAATGGTTTGACGAACCAGGACTTGAGCGCCGTAAGAAGTACGAACTCATGCACCGTGAAATCATTGAACGATTCGGACGCTATCCGCACAGGAATCGAGTACTTGGAAGAACTTCCACTCCTGAAGAAGAAGCATTCCTACAAGAACATCCAGGATTTTAATTCCAAAAGAGTCCAAGCGACTCTTTTTTTCTTGCACGAATGAGTGCTTCTCAAATAAAGAAAGAACTGGACTCACACTGTGAGTCCAGTTTGTCATTTTCATACTTCTAGATTAAACCTGTACAATCTTTCGTGAGGATTCGTAGAAATCATTTGTACTATTTTTATGTTTAGAAGCCGATTAAGTAAAGGATTGTTGCGACAATCGTGCTGGATAAACCAACGATGGCTTCATAAGGGATTAATTTCATACGATCTTCAATCGCCATGAAGACAGAACCGCCTGTCGCATGGAAGAATGAACCGTGTGGAAGTGAGTCGAGCACAGTTGCCCCTGCGTGAATCATCGCTGCTGCTGATACGGCTGGAACGCCTGCTGCTGTCAATGGACCAGAGAAGGTTTGAGACGCAATGGTTGAACCGGCAGTTGTTGAAGCTGTCGCAGCCCCCATTAAAATACCAGAAAGTGGAGCTAAGACGAAGGCTGGCATGTTCATTGCTTCAAGAAGAGCAATCATATCGACTTGCAATGCAGAAGCTTTGATAATTCCAGCGATGGTACCAGTACCGATTAGAAGAATCGATACACCGATTACTTTGCTAAGACCGAATTCAGTGAATTCAACCGTGTTTTTCGCATGACCTGTTACAAGAATCGTCACTAAACCACCAAGTGGAAGTGCGATTAATGGGTCCACGCTAATTCCAGCGATTGAGCGAAGTGCAAGAAGGGCGATTACAACGATTGGTCCAAGCATGGCTTTGAAGAAGGAGAGCGATACGCCACTTGTTTCGGCTTCGTCTACGCCGTCAAATTCATGTGCGCCGCCTTTTTTAGCAAGGATTCCAGCGAGAATAATCGCTACGAATAATGCGATAAAGGCAGGAATTAAGTTTTTCACCATCAACGCTGTAAGGTCGATTCCGAACGCTTCGGATGCGGCAATCGTATTAGGGTTTGGTGAAATGATGTTACCCGCTTTTCCGCCACCAATCATCGCTAATAAAATTCCTGCTTTAGAAAGGTTTGCTTTTTTCGCAATGGCAATAGCAATTGGAGCTACTGTGATAACGGCAATATCGATGAAGACCCCAACGGCACAAATAATCATTGTGGCAATCGCAATCGCTGCAATCGCACGTTTTTGACCGAGTTTCTTCACAATCGTATCGGCAATCGTTTCAGCCGAACCAGTTTTAATTAACGCCCCAGCTAAGATCCCGCTTGTCATGATACGAAGGACAGGAGACATCATGCTTTGTGCGCCAGTAACCATGGCTTTTACTGTATCCGCAAGTCCGCCGCCACCAATTAACCCCCCGATAAGAGCACCGAAGATTAAACTGTAGGCCGGATGAACTTTTTTAACGATTAAAATAATGGCAAGTACGAGCCCGATTAAGGCTCCTAATGTTGAAAAGATTGGTGCTGTCATTTTGGTTTCCTCCTATTGAATTGATTGAATTAAACGAAATACTTGTTCCACGCTACGAATCATATTTTCGCGCGCATTTTCTTTTTCCATTGCTTCTTGAACGGTAATGACTCTTCGTAAAATTGAGAAGAAGGCATCGATTCCGTTCTCGTTACATACCCCTGCGTCTGGTGTGAGGCATCCTGCAAAGGCGAGTACTTTTTTGCCGTGTTTTTTCGCAAGATGAGCCACGCCGATTGGAGCTTTCCCAAGGGCTGTTTGACTATCTAGGCGACCTTCGCCAGTGATGACAAAGTCGGCATCCTTCATTTCGTCTTCGAGCCCTGTTTCTTCAAGGACAATCTTGATGCCGCTCTCTAGAACCGCATTTGTATAAGTGAGAAACGCAAATCCCATTCCTCCGGCTGCACCCGTACCTGGGTAGAGGCGGTCGGCATGGTCAAAGGTTTCTTTCGATAGTTCTGCATAGTGGAGAAGCGCCTCGTCTAGTTTCTCTACCATTTCCGGAGTGGCACCTTTTTGTGGACCGTAAATGGCACTTGAGCCCATTGGACCGCAGAGCGGATTCGTTACGTCACACGCCACGCGGAAGGTACACTCTTTTAATTCTGGTAAGACATTTTCAGCCTGGATACTCGCAATTGATTGAAGACCCGCTCCTCCGTAACCAACAGGAGCACCGTCTTTATCTAGAAAATCATATCCAAGTGCTTGTAACATCCCGATACCACCATCGTTTGTGGCACTGCCTCCGATACCGACGATAAAATGACGACAACCATTATCGATGGCATCTTTAATTAGTTCGCCGACACCGTATGTCGTCGTGTGCATTGGATTGCGCTTTTCATCAGGAACTAGCGTAATCCCTGCGGCTGCAGACATTTCGATAATTGCTGTTTTAGGACGCGTTTCGTCCGCTTTTAAGATTCCGTATTCGGCAGTTACCGCATCTCCTAGCGGCCCAGTGACGCTCACATGAACGAGTTCACCTCCCATTCCGATGGCTAATGCTTCGACCGTTCCTTCACCACCATCTGCGAGTGGGCGAACCACCACATCGGCTTCAGGGTATACGACCTGAACTCCTTCTTTGATGGCCTGACCCGCTTCTAGTGAAGACAAGCTACCTTTTAGTGAATCGATAGCAACGACTACTTTCATTTTCATCCCTCCTTATTATTGTAAAATCATTATATCAAGCGCTTACAATTAAAACTGTTGCGAAAAATAGGAAAAACTATGAAGTTGAAAAAAGTAAAACGGAATACTGTCAGTTTCATTCTGTTTGGAAAGAAATTTTAAGGTGATTTTTTCGAATATTACAACGCTGTAATACACAAAAAAATGACGAATCGCATAGGGGTGGGAATATGGAAAATTGCTCGAACAAAAACCGAATATGAGATTAAAAAATCCTTCCTATTTTGTAATAAAAGATTAATCAGTTTACCATTGTTTTTCCCCTCGATTTTCGGTAACATTAATAAGCAGATTTGAGAGAAATTAGGAGATATACATAATGAAAAGTCCTCGTACATGGGTGAAGAAAATCGTCTGTGCACTCAGCATTTTCGCTGTAGGAGCAACGACGGTGACACCAGCAATTTATGCGCAAGATGACGCAAAAGCAAAAGAGGAAGCAGCTGCGATTCAAGATGTACAAAGCTACATCGCAATCGAGCAAACGAGCGGAAAAATTTTGATGCAAAACAATCAAGATGAAGTTCGCGGGATTGCTTCCATGAGTAAAATGATTTCACAATATTTAATTTTAGAAGCGATTAAAAATGGAGAAGTGACTTGGGAAACACAAATCCCAGTAAGCGACCGTGTTCACCAATTGAGTGCGAACTATAGCTTATCCAACGTACCGCTTTTACCGAGTGAAAAATACACGATTAAAGAATTATTCGACGCGATTTCCATTTATTCAGCCAACGCCGCAACATTAGCGGTGGCCGAATATATCGGAGGATCTGAAGCCAACTGGATTGAACGGATGAAAGCCAAACTCGATGAGTGGGGCATTAAAGACGCAACAATCATCAACGTAACAGGTCTACCGAATAAATACGGTGGCGCTGATAAAAATCCGTCATACGGTGATGAAGATGAAAATAGCATGTCAGCGCGTTCGGTAGCGATTATCGCGAAGAACTTGGTGAATGATTTCCCTGAGATTTTAAAAGTATCATCGATTTCCACACAAACATTCCGACCAAATAGTTCAGGAACAACAAAGATGGATAACTTTAACTACCTGCTTCCAGGGTTGCTCTTCGAATACGAAGGGGTAACAGGGTTGAAGACAGGAACGAGTGATGCCAGCGGGGCGTCGATTACAACGACTGCCACTCGCAACGGCTTCTCGGTGATTGTCGTATCGATGGGGTCTAAAGAACCGCTTAATCGTTTCAAAGTAACAAGACATCTATTAGATGAAGTGTTCAAGAAATATGAAGGCCTTCTTGTCGGCGCGCCTGGAAAATCCGT
>CAJZJI010000073.1 GCA_916049935.1 uncultured Streptococcus sp.
TAATTTTCCCGCTGGAATTTCTAGGAAATGCATTTCTAATGGTTTTCTATATTGTCGCACGAGTAACATCTTTCCGTCACGAATGACAAGCACTGCTACTGCTCCTGTATGGAACACGAGGTCTCGCGTAGAAGTTTTCCCATTTGGTAGTTCTACGATATCTTGTGTCACTGTAAAAATACGTCCTGAATATTTAATATCTCGTTGAATGGTTTTTTCTGTAAAGTCCATAATTTCGCCTCCATTTTGCTTTATTATAATTGGTTTTACGTCTTTCAACAATCGATTTTACTAAACTTTAATGACAAAAAAACTGAGTGGCACAAACGACCACCCAGTTTCTTCTTAACGTCGGTTATTTTGTTGTTGTCGAATTTGTGAGTTAACAGTTGCTTCATTCGTTTGTGAAGAGCTGCTTGTTTTTCCAAAATAAGCATCATAGACTTGCTTAGCAACTTTTGCCGCGTAGTCAGATGGTGATCCATCTTTGAAGTATGGTGCAACAACAGCCACTACGATTTCTGGATTATCATATGGTGCATACGAGATAAAGGTTGAGTTTTCAACGGCTTCATTTGTATATTTTGGATTTGGTCCAGAATAAAACGCTTCGGTTGTTCCTGTTTTACCAGCGACTTGCGGAGAATACGTTCTGAATGTCGTAGCAGAAGTTCCGTTTTCACCATGCGTTACACGGTAAAGACCTTCTTTAATATGATCCAAGATTTCTTTACTTACTTGGATAGAGTTCATAATCTTCGTTGGAACGACATCTTCTAAATTACCAATACCACCATTTGGACTTGTTTCGTGAATTTCTTTCACTAAACGTGGAGCAATACGATTACCACCATTAGCAATCGTAGACATATATTGCGCTAATTGAAGTGGCGTATATAAGTCGAACTGGCCGAACGCAAAGTCAAGTGCAGAGAAGGCATCGGCTGTACCACCGTTGTACCCTTTTCCTTCATTTGGAAGGTCAATCCCTGTACGAACACCAAGACCGAACTGTGCGTAATACTCACGGAGTTTGTCAAATAGGCTTAGATTAATATTTAAACGTCCGCCTTTTTCATATTTCGATTGTCCACCCATCTTCATCGCCAGTTTAATCATATAAACGTTGGATGAACGTTCTAAGGCATCTAAGTCCGTTAACTCAATTTTACCGTTACGGTTAAACCATGAACTCTTTGGTTTAGACGCTTCGAATTCAATCGGCTCATCGACAATTGTATTATCATCAAGCGTGATGGCTCCATCCATATACCCAGAAAGGACGGTTGCTGGTTTTACAACAGACCCCATTCCAAATGAGTTATTGATGGCACCAAGAGCATCGTCTTCGACACCCGTTGAATTAAAGTTTTCGTCAAATTTCTTTTTCTTCCCTGTAATTCCAAGGACGTCTCCATTTTTTGGATTCATCACAACGATATAGACACGGTCCGCAGCCGGATCCGTCATCGCTTCAACAGACTTCGTTGCAATCTCTTCGATTTTCTTTTGGAATTCAGTATCAATCGTTAAGACGAGGTTTGACCCGCCTTTACCTGGATACGTTTCAGTAGAATTTACTACTTCACCTTTCGTATTCGTTTGTGACTTCACGACTGTCTTCGTTCCGCTAAGCACTGTTTCATATTGTTCTTCTAAATAACTTGTTCCCACACGGTCATTGAGTGAGTAGCCTTGCGCTAGAAGTGATTTCACTTTATCCGAAGGAAGCCCCGTCTTTTCAGAAGATACCGTTCCAAGGATTGTCTTCAACATATCGCCCATTGGATATTCACGGTCCCAGTCAGAATCAACGTCGACCCCGCGAAGCTCTCCAAGACGTTCACTGATTTTAGCAACCTCTTGTTCCGTTACACCTTCATTTTTCAGTGTCACGGTTGATAAGGCATACGCACTATTCATTTTCGTAAAAATAGCAATCACTTGTTTTTCCGCATCGCTATAATTTAATTCATCAGCAGGAATATGTGCCAATTGCATTTCATACGTTTGACTCGTTGAGAGATTTTCTTTCGCAATTCTCTTCTTCTCTTCTGCTGTTAGAAGGCTATCAACTTTGTCAGGGTTTGTCGCTACCCAATAATCCTTCAAGTCACGTTCTTTTAATTCTGAAGCATCCACAGAAATCAATGTCGTTAATTTCTTAGCGATTTCTAACATCGTTGAGGCTTTAACATCTGCAGGTCTTGTATAGTTAATAGCGAGCTTGGGTTTGTTTCCCACTAAAATACGTCCCTGGCTATCGTAAATCGACCCACGCGGAACTGATTTTTTAGCAGTAGTTGTCTCTGTACGTTGTACAAGCGCAACAAACTCGTCCCCTTTTACTAATTGGATATACGCCAAACGGCTAATTAAGGCAATAAATGAAAAGAATACAATTAAAAATAATAAATTCAAGCGAAATGGAATATGTGATTTTTTCTTTTTCTTCTTTAATTTTCTTTTAGTAAGCATAATACACTCCATATAACATCTAGTAACTCATAACAGTATACCATAAATCTTGCCCTAATCTGTATAAAAAAGGGGTTATAAAGTGGTTAAGATTTTTTTGCGTTAAAGGCTAATTTTCCGTGCAGGCTCCGCGTTTCCATGCTATGCTAACAGTAACGACTAGAAAGGAGGCCTACCATGGACAAAACGATGACGAAGAAGAAATACTATACACTTAGTATTTTGATTCCAGCAGTGATGATTTTAGCGATTTTTCTACTCTTTACAATTACGCCTTTTGGAAATCGCACGTGGTTAACCATCGACCTTGGACAACAATATGTCGACTTCTTCAGTTACTACCAAGACACTCTCTTGCATCATCCGGAGCATTTTTTCTATAGTTTCTCGAAATCTATCGGTGGGGAAATGGTAAGTTTATGGGCGTACTATTTGTTGAGTCCGTTTAATCTTCTCTTTTTACTCATTCCTCGATCGGCCATCGCCATGGGTGTGTCTCTTCTTATTTTCTTGAAACTCGTTTCTTGTACAGTGAGCTTTGCAGTGTTGCTAGATGTGAAATTCAAACAAAGAAATTGGACGACGCTTCTCTTTGCACTCTCATACGGATTTATGAGTTATCTTTCAGCCAACCAATTTAATGTAATGTGGTTAGATGCCCTCATTGGCCTTCCACTCATTATCCTCGGCGTGGATGCACTCTTACAAAAACGGAATCCGTTATATTATGTATTTCCTTTATCGCTCACCATTTTGAGTAACTACTATACTGGATATATGATTTGCCTCTTCCTAGGCCTCTATTTCCCGTATGCCTATTTAACGGCAAATGATTCGTTCTCATGGAAAAGTTTTATAAAACAGTTTGGCCGCTTTATCTTTTATAGTGTCCTTTCCGTTGGACTCATTACAGTCATTCTACTTCCAACATTTTATAGCCTACTTGGAAGTAAAGGGACAGCGACTACCATCGCTTGGAGTCTAAAGTCTGAATATAATCCACTACTGATGGCATCAAAACTCTTTATCGGTAGTTTCGACTTCCATGAAATGCAAAAAGGATATCCGAATATTTTTGTTGGCAGCCTGGCCTTCTTTAGTTTCCTTTGCTACTTCAAAGAGAAAAAAATCTCTCTGACACAACGTCTCTACGCGCTATTCATTACGGTTATCATCCTCATCAGTTTTAACATTGAGATGTTTGATAAACTGTGGCATGCGGGGCAACTTCCGAATTGGTATTCCTATCGTTTCTCATTCCTCTTCAGCTTCTGGATGGTCTTTCTAGGCTATCAATGGGCACTGAAGAAAACAGCGGTTGGGATTCGTGAGACATTTGTGTATTTCTTCCTTGTATTAGCAACAGGCATTGGTTTTATCCTCTTCCCTCAGGACTACCTACAAGGCTGGCAAATCGCGCTTGGGTTCGGGCTCTCAATGGGAATCTTGTATGGTCTGATTTTAATCGGACGCGGAAAAGCCTCGTATCAAAAGTTCCTTATTTCATTTGTAGTGATTGAACTGCTCTTAAACAGTATCGTCACCTTATCCAGACTGGGGTATGTCATGAATTCTGAATTCACGGCTTATCAATCGTCATTAGCAGACTGGTCTACCGTATTACGCCCTGCGGAAAATGAATTTTATCGCAGCGAAAAAACGATGCTTCGATCGAAAAATGATAGCCTACAAGTTCCAACGTACGGCGTATCTCATTTTTCATCCACCTTTGAAAAAGAAACGGAGCGATTCTTTGACGCAATTGGAGTCCGCCAAGGAACCGCCTACGTCAACTACAGCAACGGCACCCTATTAACAGACGCCTTACTGGGGATCAAGAATACCTTTATCGAAACCACAGACGCCACTTACAACGAACGCTGGGAACGAAAAGACTTGGAAGATTTCTCAACAACAGCGAGCTTTGACGAAGGACACATTGTCACAAATCCAAACGCCCTCTCGATTGCTTATCCGATGAAAGCAATCCTGAAATCGATGAAGGTGCCAACAAACCATCCGATTACGATGCAAAACCAATTGGCAAACGCGCTTAGTGGAACAACGAGCCCAAAAAATATTTTTACAAGAGTTTCTTACGAGACGACTTTCGAAAATATCATTGGATCCCCTGTCGTGTATCAACAAATTCAACTTAAGGACAACACTCAAGTTGGAACAATTACACTGACCTTTACTCCTGAAATCAACGATCCGATTTACTTAGAAATGGCGGGAACGATGGGAGAAGAAGATATGGAAATGACGCTCAACGGCGAACCGTATGCCTTTTATCCGGTTCAATCAAAACCCGTGCTTCTCAGCGTCGCTAAGAACCAAAAAGGCCAACCGCAAACACTTCGAATTACCGTTAAAGATGATGGCTTTGAGTTTTCTAAACTAAATCTCTACTCACTAAATACTTCGCTCTTAAACGAACGCTTAGAACAAACGAAAGCACAAGAGTTAAAACTGGAAACTTTCTCTGCTACTCATTTTTCAGGAACAATGGATGTCTCAGAAGACTCGACCGTTCTCACAACGATTCCATATTCAACTGGATGGAAAGTATGGGTAGACGGCCAAGAAATAGAAACGTACAAGATTTTGGATAGCCTTCTTGGATTTACAATTTCCAAAGGAACTCACCGAATCGAGTATCGTTATACCACTCCACTTTTACTGGAAGGAAGCCTTGTGAGTGTCGCTTCTCTTCTGTTACTCAGCCTCATTCTATATAAACGCAAAAAGACCGATGCTTCTTAGAAAACATCGGTCTTCGTTATTTATAAATTATTTAGCAGCTTCAAAACGACGAGCTACTTCATCCCAGTTTACAACATTCCAGAATGCTGAAATGTAGTCTGGACGACGGTTTTGGTAGTTTAAGT
>CAJZJI010000074.1 GCA_916049935.1 uncultured Streptococcus sp.
ATGGTTGGTTAACGGCAGCGCCTGTTACCCCATTGACTTGGTTCATCGCGTGTGTTGCGATTCCATATGAATCTGGAGCATCCCCTTCATCTAATGGTAAGAAGCCAAGCATTGCGGATTGCTTACCAGAAGAAACAATATATAAACCAATTTCCGAAGCTCCACGTGTCATTACCACTGGAACTGCAAACTTACTTGCAGAATAGTTAGGACCGAATACACCAGTTCCTAACCCACCTGTTGTTTGATCAGGACTTCCATAATATTTCCACGCTACCGTTTTGCCTTCTTCGCCAACAGCTGTTGCTCTTTTTAAAAGGTTTAAGTTAGTTGAGTAAAGATTGACTCCATCTACGGTAGTACTGTTAGTTTTTGTTGGGTCAAATAGTGCTTCTGTATTCTGAGGAATATAGCGCTTCGTATTTTTATCATTGTTCTTTAACCATTCCCCAACATGTTGCCACCCACTACCATTCGTAGTGAAGAGTGTTAACTCTCCAGGGTTTGCTGATTCTCCATCGGCCATTACAATCGCTGGTTTTACAGATTTACCCTTGTAGGTTGCTGAAACCTCAAATTGAACCCCAATATTTCCGCCATCGAATTCAGAAGAAATCGTTGTACTCTTCGTTCCTGTATCAATTCCTTCTTTACGAATTTCAGTCCATTTGTTTTGAGGGTCAGCAATTACACGTGCTTCTTCTTTATTTTTAAAAGCAGCATTTGTTTTTGGATTTGTTGTCGTGTTAATGTAACCATTTTTTGCATTTGGATCGTACGTTGCTTTTTCAGCATCTGTAGCACCTTGATTTTCCAATCGATTTTTATAAATCTCTGTTGCTTGGAATGGTTTTAAAGATTTCACTTTAATTTTTACAATATAGCCAGGCATAACTTCTTTTGTATAAGTAGCCCCTACCGTTAGAGCTAAGTGGCCATCTGCTGTAGTTTCAGCACCCGTCCAGTTTGCCTTATCACCGAAATCTAACCAAGATACTTGCTTTAATAATTGTTCTGCTAAAATTTGTGGTGTGAAACCAGGTTTTTCAACTTTTGGAGTTGAAGTTGCATCTACAACATCTTCTCCCACCTTGTCATCTGAAGTTGCAGCAGGAGTCGCACCAGCATCACGTCTTGTACGAGTACGTGGTTTATTTTCTTCAGCTACTGTCGTTTCTTCTTTTTTCTCTGGAGCTGCTGTTGTTTCTTCTGCTTTCTCTGGAGCTGCTGTTGTTTCTTCTGCTTTCTCTGGAGCTGCTGTTTTTTCTTCTTTCTTTTCAGCTGCCGCAGTTGTTTCTTCAGTTTTTTCTGCTGGAGTTACTCCTTCAGCTGCAGTAGTTGCTTCTGGTTTTTCTACAGCAACTTCGTAAACTGCTTTGTCGTCTTCGACCGTATCTTTCTTCTCTTCTGCAGGTTTTGCTGTTGTTTCTGCAGTAGTTGCTTCAACAGTGTCCGCGTGTACAATTGTTTGCCCTTGTACAAACATGAAACCTAATGCAACAGCTACTGAAGCTGTTCCCATGCTTAATTTCTTGATTGCATAACGTGTTACTTTTGAACGATTTTTACGTTCATTCATTTGAATATTTTTTGAACTAAACATCTTATACCTCTTTCCTTTTGATTATTTTTTAACTTCGATAATTTGTGATTTTTCACCGAACAGGAAATAAATTTTACCCTTATTCAGGTAAACATAATACCATACCTAATCTGATTTTCCAACTGTTTCTACTTGAATTCCATTACAATTAGGTTACATTTTACTTGTGAATTGATTACTCAAAATTCTGACAATTCAAATATGAAAAAAGCGTGAATACCACATCTAGTGTTTTCATTTGTTTTCAACATATCCAATGTGTTTTTTCTTAAAATTAGTACAGATTTTTTGAAACGAATACAGATTCTACTTTTGTCTTCTTCTTAATCGCTCCTTTCTCCTTCTCATTTTTTTCTTAATTTTTAAAATCATTACTACAATCAATAAAACTCCTAACAATCCAAGCCAAACTATAAATGGAACTCTCATTAGGAAACGAAGTACGCCTTTAATCATTTCCTTAGGAGTTTTTTCTTCTACTTGAGTTGTTTCGATATACGTTGATTCCACGGCATCATTGGCTGCTGGCTCTACTTTTACTGCAACCTCTTTACCATACAGCGTGCCATATAGAGTTTGGACTTTTAATGTGTTTCCTTCTAGTGCGTACACGGGTTCTTTCCCTTTTTCTACGTATACATCAACTGTATGCTCTACTGTTACTTTTTGTCCATTGATTGTTTGAGTACCTGGATTAAATACTGTCTTATGCTCGAAGTTTTTAAAAATATATTGCAATAATGCATTCCCGATTTTATGACGATTATATTCACCATGATGATCCTCAAAATTTCCGACTCCCAGAATCACTTCGACGAGCTCTACACCGTCTTGTTTGTAGATTCCGATATAATTAAATCCATCTCTTTCACTCGTACCAGTCTTCAATCCAACGATTCCAGGATACGCCAACAAATCCCCTTCTACTGAATGGTTCGTATTCGTAATCGTTCTGGCATATGGCGTTCCACTCATGACGGTTAATTCTTTATTCTTCGTAATTTCTGTTATTTCTGGATGCGCCTTTAACATCGCTACAACCATCTTCGCTAAATCTCTAGCCGTTGATTGATTCGTTTCCGTTGAAGGATATCGTTGAACTGTATATAACCCTTCAAAATCATGCGTAACTGCGCCCGATGCTCCAACAAACTTAGTATTGGTCATTCCCAGTTCTTGCGCCTTTTGATTGATTAAATCCACATAATCATCGGTATTAGGATTAATCAGATTTGCCAACATCAAAACTGCAGCGTTTGACGAAGGAAGTAGCGCCATCTTAATCAGCTCGCTAACTGGATATTCCACTCCCTCTACAATTGGCGAATTGCTAAGGTTTGTTAGATTCGATATCGCTTGGTCGTTCTTTGACGCAACGACTTTATCCTCCAGCTTAATTTTGCCAATCTTAATCGCGTCATACACCATAAAGATGGTCATGAGTTTACTCAGACTCGCCGGATCCACTACATTATCAGGATTCTCCTGAAATAGAATCTCTCCATTCGAGAGGTTTACGACGATATCTCCTTTAGGTGTGTCGGCTTCGGATACAGATTTTCCCTCGTTCTTTGTAATCGTAATACTTGATTCTTGTGCAAGTACAGTTGTGATTGGTGCCAACATCCCAGTAAGCACGACACAACTCATTGCAATTTTGAGTAATTTTTTCACCATTTTTCCCCCTAATGTCTTACTATCATCATATGAAATCCTTTCCAAAAGTTCAATACTTTCCATATTAAAAAATCTTTACATTTCTTCGAAAAATGACTACTCTTAGAACTAGAGGTGACAATATGAGACATTTAACCAGAAGTGCTGTCTTTCTCTTCTTTACAAAAGGAAAAAAGGTACTGCTTCAAAAACGAATGAACACAGGATTTATGGACGGCTATTATGACGCAACTGTCAGCGGGCATATCGAAGCCAATGAATCCATTACACAAGCTGCCTTGCGTGAAACGCGTGAAGAAATCGGCCTCGAAATCCCTTCAAGCGCCCTTTCTTTCTACACGACGCTTCATATGCATTTTGACGAACATGATTATTTCTATTTCTACTTCCATGTAGATGTAACCACTCTTCCGAACTTTGAAATTCATAACGGCGAGCCTGGAAAAATTGAAGAATTCAAATGGTTCCCTTTAGCGAAACTCCCCAAGAAGATTTCAGATTTTAATAAAGCAGCTCTCGAAAACCTTCAAACGGGTAATCCCCTTTCTGAATTTGGCTGGCCACAGACCCCTGAAAAATGTTCTTGGGCCTATCACTCACAAAAGATGATGGATTACCACGATAACGAATGGGGTGTCCCTTGCCACGATGACCAAGCACTCTTCGAACGATTGACTTTGGAAACGATGCAAGCAGGCCTTAGCTGGGCTACGATTCTCAATAAGCGCGAAAACTTCAGAGAGGCTTTTGACAACTTCGATATCCAAATGGTTGCTAAGTATGACGAAGCTAAAGTTCAATCTCTTCTTCAAAATGAAGGCATTATTCGCAATCAACTGAAGATTCGGGCCGCTATCGCAAACGCCAAAGCGATTCTTGCTATCCAAGAAAAGTATGGTAGCTTCTACGCTTTTTGTTGGAGCTTTGTCGACCATAAACCCATCATCAATGAATACACTACTATGGCAGAAGTTCCAGCCTTTACGCCACTTGCTGAAAAGTTCCGCAACGCTCTTCTCAAAAAAGGTTTTAAGTTTGTCGGACCAACGATTGTCTACTCCTTTATGCAATCTGTTGGCATGGTAAACGACCATTTAACAACTTGTCCATGTAAATAAAAAAATATCGTTATACCTTATACGGTATAACGATATTTTTTTTAATCTAATGTTGCTCGACTCAATAAGTCCGTCATTTCACTCTCATCGTCGAATAACGCTTTAAATCCAACAGCAAACTTCTTCACTGCTTCCACATCTTCTGATCCAATTGAAAACAATCCCGCTTCCGAATCAAACGACAATGCGTCTACTAATTCTGGCATCTTTTCTTCTAGAAAGACAGTCGCTAGCGAATTCCAATCATAGCCATTTCCAAGGAATCCCTCTTCTTGCCGTGTATCAAACACATTTTGTTTATAGTCTTCATTTAACCAGAGCACCAGCGTTGCCCATACATCCTCTGTCCCCTCATCAAATACCATGAGTTTAAAAGGTTCTAATTGTTCATTTAAATCTTCGTACGACATCCACTACGACTCCTCATTTCATTTTCCTCTATTCTACTCATCATCACACCATTTGTCGAGCCACTCCCATAAGAAGCACACTCTCTATCCCAGCACCGATCCATTTACGAAGGTGTTGAAATCACGGATGAGGAAACTACCCAAATAAATTATTTCACCAAACAGATTCCTAAATTACCATATTTGGTAATCAAAAACACGAAGTAATTTCGAAGTCTATAGTGGTAACAATAGCGACCACAACTGATACTCAATCCGATGAGGAGCACGCATTTTATCGCAGCACCGGTCAATTTACGAGGGTGTTGAAATCACGGATGAGGAAACTACCCAAAATAGATTATTTCGCCAAACAGACTCCTAATGCACCCTCCTTTTTAAGGTAAAACACAAAGAGCCTCGGATACCAATAATCATAAGAATAACGTGCGTAACCAATGTGAATTACACTCTCTTGAAAATTTATTTTCTAGAGAGTGTTTGAAGCTTGGTAGCCTCAAGAC
>CAJZJI010000075.1 GCA_916049935.1 uncultured Streptococcus sp.
CTTCGAAAGCCTCTGTTACTTTCAATCGGGTATACGCGTCCTTGTAAGTATATAAGAATGTACGTTCTAATGTATCTCTAAAGTCGATTGCTTGCCATTCACCTTCAAGAGCGACTGGTGCAGGAGCTTCAGTTGTGGTTTCAGCAGTTGTTTGTTGTTGCTGTTGTTCAGCGCATCCTGCAACAAATAGAAGAGTCAGAAGCGATATCGTCCATAGCGAAATTTTTTTCATCGTTTTCATCATTCCTCACTCCTTCTATTTAGACTCTTCCGTGTAGTTAAAGCGAAGACGCATCACAATCTTCAGCCCTTTTTCGTTTTTACCTTCAGCAGAAAGAGTCATTTGTTTTCCTTCCACTGAATAGTTATACGTGATGGCCTCTAGTGGATTCGTATTAGGTCCTAAGATAATTTTGCTTAGGAATGTTGGAGTTTCTGGGAAAGTGATGGTGTGATTGTCCGGATCAATGGTTCCAGTCAGCGTATAGTCGTAAGCGTAGTTTGCTTCATCGAGTGTAATCTTTGTATGTTGAAGCGTTGCTACATAGGATTTAAAGTCTTCTGTTTTCTGTTGTACGTATGTTTTGAAATCAGGAGTCTTCAGACCTAGGCCTTTATATTGATCTTCATAAATGCGCAAATAATCAAAACGATACTTCAATTCAACCGTTTTGTCTTTAATCGTCATCGTCATTTTTACAATATCTAAGTCATCCAACATATATGCTGCAGCGCGGGGCTCGAGATTCGTTGCAAGGAATACCTTTTGCAATGCCGATTGTTGTTCGGTCCACAACCACGTTCCTTGTTGGTCTTTAGTTAAATCTTGTGGAGCTTTAGGTCCTTGTTGTGTAGATGACTGACAGCCTGCGATAAGCAGTAGGCTGGCAATCGCCAACAATCCTAACATCATCTTCTTAATTTTATTAAACATAAACGTGCCTCCTAAAGTTGGTTACCTTTATTCTAACATTAAATGGAATCATTATAAAGTGAAATTTTGAGCGAAGTCTCATTTGAATGGTGGGCATAATGAAACAGCTCTTTGAAAATCTTGAGGGTACCTTTTAATTTCACTGATGTTTCAAAATGTAAAACGTAAAAATATTATTCAGATGACTCTCTTACCGTTTGAGCTTTTCAAGGTCTTTTATGTGCAAAAAGCCTCATTCGATGAATGAGACTTTCTAAAAATAATGATTAACGTCCAAACCAAACGCTCATATCCACATTTCCAAGACCTGTGATAAATTCCTTATCGGTATATTGCCAGCCCCAGCTTGGTTGGCTGTATGGAAGTTGGTAAGTGAGTTGTGGAGTATAGGCTGCCACCCAGTCCACGTGTTTTAAGATTTCAGGATCGTTTAAACGATTTTGTAAGAGATATTGATAACTGTAAATACGCACGTTTGTGTAACCAGCTTTAGCCATCGTATCACGATACGCTTTCCAAATTTTCACCCAAGTAGTGGTATCCGTTGGTGCTGATTTTGCACCGTTTGTATAACGCCAGTCTTCTAAGTCGAAGTAAATAGGGTAAGTTGGTTTAATATTGTATTTTTTGATTAACGCAATGGTTTGTTCGGCATCTTCCACACCGTCTGCCTCCGTAGAAGCATAAGTGTAGAGGTAAATTCCATAAGGCACTCCAAGACGGTTTAGCTCGCTAATGTTGTGGGCGAGATGTTTATCTTCGGCACCAGAGTAACCGATACGAACAATAACCGCATCGATATTATTTTCCTTGATGATGCCTTCCCAGTTTGAGATATAACCTTGGTGTTCGCTGATGTCCATGACTTTCTTCGTTGTTTCGTCTCCAAGACGTTGACTTGCACCATTGTAGAAGTAACGCTTGCCGTCTTTTTCAACCCAACCGATATCGACTGCTTTCTTGCTTAAGATATTTCCGCTCCCGTCAAATACGTATTGATAGTGGTCGATGATATGCGTACCAGTTGCCATTTTACCGTTATCGAGTACGTAATATTTATTCTCAATCCATTCTTTACGCGCGACTTTTCCGTTGCCCTTGAAGTAGTACCAGTAGCCACCGACTTTTGCCCAGTAGTTCTTCGCGAATGTTCCGTCTTCTTTGAAATAGTATGAAGAGCCAGTCGATTGGTCGTATTGCATTTCGATTTTCGCCATACGTCCATTACCCTTGATAAAGTAAGAGTCAACCCATTCATTTTTGGCCATGTAGCCACCGTCTTTGAAGTAGTACCATTCGCCGTCGATTTCTTTCCATTGTTTGTTTAGGTATTTCCCATTTTCGTCAAAGTAGAATGAACTATTGTACGTAGGGTCGTAAACAAGTTCGTTTGCGGCCATCGCACCGTCAGATTTGACGTAGTAAGAGCCAATCCATTTGCTTGTATCCATTTCGCCGTATTTGCGGAAGTGGTACCATTTGCTGTCGATTTGCCTCCATTGATTGCGGACGTATTTGCCAGATACATCAAGATAATAGGTGGCTTGGTATTTTCTGTCGTAAATAAATTCGGACTTGGCCATATAGCCGCCGCCTTTTAAGTAGTAGTCATCTTTCCATTCATTACGTGCATAAGCACCACCTGGCTTAATATAGAACCAGCTATTGTAGTTTCTGTCGAAAACCCATTCGTTGTCGGCCATCGCACCGCTATCTTTTAAGAAATAGCTGCCGCTCCATTCGTGAGAGTACATCACACCATTATCGTGGAATGCGTACCAGACGCCACCGATTTTCTTCCAGTCGCCACGGAATACTTTTCCACCAGAGAGTGCATAGTACCATTTACCACCTTGGTAGTTCCAGCCTGGACTAACGAGCATTCCTTCGATGCCCACAAGATAGCCATCTGGAGTAATGGTTGATTTCAACATCTTTCCATCCACGCCAAAGTAATACCAGCGGCCTCCGTGCCATTTCCATGTATTTGTAATTGGCTTACTATCCACTTGGTAGTACGTTTCGCCGTCTGCTTTGTAAAGACCAGTGTATTTTGGTTCTTCACCTGGCTTATACACACGAATATCGACGTCGTTTTTAGAATCTTTTGGAAGAGTCCCTTCCGCAGTCGTTGTTGTTTCTGTCGTTGGTTGAACGGTCGTTTCGGTTTGTGTCGTCTCTGCAGCAACCGCATGTGCCGAAAGGGCAAATAGGGCAGCCGTTAAGAGTGTGACTTTACCTGTAAGTTTCATAAAGACCTCCTTGGTTAAATTTGTCCTTTTTAAGTGTATCAAAAAAGAGAGAAGCGCGCAATTTCCTAAAATAAAATTCACACTTTTGTCACAGGAATAAAATGGAACTGCAATAAACGAATCGCTTCAGGCAACTGAAATCGTGAATCTATGGAAAATCTGAAAATGGAACACTTGAACTCGTGAAGAAACGCTAGTAGATGTGCTATAATACGAGAGTATGAAAACAACAGAACAACAAAACCAACCAAAAAATCAAATCATTAAAGGAACCTTGATGACGCTCTTTGCCGGGATTGCCTGGGGGATGAGTGGCGCGTGTGGTCAATACTTGATGGCACACGGGATGGGCGTGCTTGCCTTGACCGACCTACGTCTCGTTATCTCTGGGGTGTGTCTTCTTGCGATGAGCTACGCGTTCACCCGGGGGCAACTCGTCGCCTTCTTCAAGGAAAAGAAGAACTACACCAAGATTACGCTCTTTGCGTTTATCGGGCTCTTCATGAACCAGTTTACTTACCTTGAGGCGATTCACCTCAGTAATGCCGGTACCGCGACCGTCTTGCAGTATCTCTGCCCAGTGATTATTCTGGTGTACATGTGCTTGAAAAATCGCACGACACCGACTGCGTCTGAAGTGATGTCGATTGTCCTAGCAATTCTGGGAACGTTCATCATTGCCACACATGGGCAACTCAATCAACTGAGCGTCACGCCACTCGGGCTCTTCTGGGGGATTTTTAGCGGATTTACGTATGCCATTTATATCATGCTTCCGATTAAACTCATTCAAGAGTACGGAAGTCTGACGGTGATTGGAGTAGGGATGGTCATTGCAGGAGTCATTCTCTTCCCGATGAGCGGCCTTACAACGCTGGAAATTACATATAGCCTGGATATCATTGCTTCGCTCGTAGGCATTATCCTCATTGGAACGATTATTTCGTACACAATGTTTTTAAAAGGAACGAGCTATATCGGACCAGTGAAGAGTAGTTTGATTGCTGCCGTCGAACCGATTTCTGCGGTATTCTTCGCTTTCCTCATCATGAACGAGCATTTCTTTGCAATTGACTTTGTCGGCATGGCGATGATTCTAGCTGCCGTGGTCCTCATCTCGGTCAAAGACTTGTTGAAAGAGCGCCGTAAGAGCGAACAAGGCATCATTGAATAACAAAACCAAACCGTAATTGGAGCGAATCCAGTTGCGGTTTTTGCTTGTTTTGAAAGAACTGAAAAAATGAAAATGAGAACGTCCTCTTCCAAATTTAATCTTTTTTTAATAAATGGATTGTGCTATACTATAAAGCATCAAACAACAGACGGAGGTCCTGAATTTGTCTTATTCACTCGAAATTTTACCAAGCTTATTACACGGAGCAGTGACGACATTAGAAGTGTTCGCACTCGTTCTTATCTTCTCGATTCCGCTGGGCATTCTCATTGCCTTTGCGATGCAGCTGAAATGGAAGCCACTCAACTGGCTCATCCATATCTACATCTGGGTGATGCGAGGGACGCCTCTGTTATTACAACTTATTTTTATTTATTACGTCTTGCCAAGTGTCGGCATTCGTCTAGACCGACTACCGGCAGCGCTCATTGCCTTCACGCTCAACTATGCAGCGTACTTTGCGGAGATTTTCCGCGGAGGGATCGATACGATTCCAAAAGGGCAGTATGAGGCAGCGAAAGTGTTAAAATTCACGCCGGGAGCAACGGTTCGCTATATCGTTCTTCCACAAGTGACGAAGATTGTCTTGCCAAGTGTCTTCAATGAAATCATGAGCCTTGTCAAAGATACGTCCCTTGTATACGCGCTTGGAATCTCAGACCTTATCTTGGCCAGTCGTACCGCAGCTAACCGCGACGCGAGCCTCGTTCCGATGTTTCTAGCAGGAGCGATTTACCTGATCGTTATCGGGGTTGTGACGCTTGTGGCCAAACGCATTGAAAAGAAATTCAGTTATTATAAATAGGAGGACAAGCAGATGTTAGAATTACGCAATATTCACAAACGTTTTGGCGATAAACAGATCTTGTCCGAATTCAACTTAACCATTCACGAAGGGAAAATCTTGGCCATCGTTGGACCTTCAGGAGGCGGGAAAAC
>CAJZJI010000076.1 GCA_916049935.1 uncultured Streptococcus sp.
TGAACTCGTCATACACTTTAATTATTTTCCTGTCTACTTGACAGGGTGCACTTCAGAGGATTTTCTATGTTAGAATTTTTTGGGTTATTACTGAAGTTATTTTACTTATCAATCGCTATGATTATTTACGCTCTCTTCAATTTATTTGTTAGTGCTGGGGCCTATTACAAAAAAAGGGACATGCCAGGAAACGACTTTATTTTCGTTAGCGCAGTCTGTTCTCTTATTTCAATTCCAATGTTATTCGGTGCCTATCCTGTTGCGATAGTGACTTGGATAGCTGGATTGGTATCACTGTTTATCGGATCTAAAAAGAACCATGAAGCCAGCGGCGAGTCCGATCCAACGTTTTACTTTATTAATGCAACTTTCGGAGTCCTCATTACAGTTTTTATGATTGTAATTTTCTCGGGATCATAAGGAGGTTCTTAGATGTTAGCATTTTTATTTGATTTTTATAACTTACTAATCGTTATCATCGGCTACTCTCTATTAAACTTAGCGGTTAGCTTAGTAGCCCATTTTAGAAAAAAGAATACGCCTGGAAATAACTATGTTTACATAGGTACACTCTTTTCTCTAGGCACAGTTCCGTTGCTATTTTTTTACTATCCTCTCGCGATAGCAGCTTGGTTTGTTGCCATAGTGTTGTATTATAGCGGAGCTAAAATGAATCACGAAGCCAACGATGATACTACACCGCTGTTTTATTTATTTAGTTTAACGATTGCGGCTATTATTACATTTGCACTATTTTTACTTCATTCATAATTGGACTATTCGTTCATTAAAGAAAGGAATTTTATATGCTGGGATTAATCTTAATATTGCAAGGTCTTGCTGTTATCGCTTTTTTCTTCGGAGTCTTCAATGCTTCGAAAGGGTTAAAAATGTTTTCAGAAGATAAAAAGTCACCACAAGGGTACGTAATGAGCATAGGCGGAGCACTCGCCGGTTTGTCGGCTACAATGTTTATGCCTGTTCGACTAATTGGCATTATTCTCTGGGCTGTCGGCTCTGTCTGCTGTTGCATCGGATCTAGTTGGTATGATAACACTCATGAAGATAAGATATACGGACAAATCATCCGTATCTTCACTACGATTTTTGTCTTTGTTATCTTAACCTTCTTCTACAATGTTGTATTTCTAAAAAATTAGGTCTTCCACCGCTATTTCATTTATAATAGAGTGGAAGACCTTTTTAATACTCTTCGTATCTTTTAATCTTTTATGGAGAATTTCTTATGCTTAATATAATCTTTTTTGTATTGTTTATTGCCATAGTTACCTTCCTTTTCATTCTCTATCACATAGTGAGGGGCCTGAAAGTATTACTCTTTCAGAAAAATCATAAGGGTGGTTGGTACTTACTAATCGGTTCATCAATCCTAATTGCTCTCTTTATTTATACTAAATATGTTGATTTTTCTTCCGTTCGAAACTTTGTGACTCCAATGTGGTGTATTGGCGGTATCCTATGTTTTATCGGTGATTATATTGCCGATAAAGAATCTGGACAAATAAAACTAGCCCCTACCCTCATTCGTATCATCGCCTTTTGCATTTCACTTATTGCGCTCTCTGTATAAAAATACTAATTCCAAGAAGACTCGCCCCGCGAGTCTTTTCCTATTTCTAGCACCCTAGTTCATTCAAACGTGTCTTATCCAACCATTTCCACTATAATAAAGACGAAGGCACACTATCCCTTCGCATCATTTTACGTAATTGGAGATATGATTATGGCTGAAATATTCTTTGCCGTATTATTTATAGGTTTTATTGTTTACTTTTTCCCTCTCTACCATATACTGGTTGGACTGAGAGCTGTTTTTATTCTCAAAAATCTTAAAGCTGGCTTATGCCTCATTATTGGCGGTGCTATTCTTGCAGCGCTTGTTTATTACGGCTTTTATAGTGGAGAGACCATTCCTTGGCTTAAACAATGGATTATCCTTCTATGGCTTATCGGAGGCCTTCCATGCTATATCGGCATTTATCTGATCGACAAAGAAAAAAATAAGCAAAATCCACTCGCCTTTTTCATCCGCACCATATGCTTCTTCCTCGCACTCTACGCTGTAGCCAACTAAATTGAAATCAACAAAGACTCGCTTGCGAGTCTTTTCCTATTTCTAGCACTCTTTAAGCGGTTTATGGTTAGCGACGAAGCAAATTAACAATCTTTTGGAAAGCCAGACCCTCTCGTTTTTTGTAAATTTACATTGAATAGATTTATAAACCCTTAACGAATTTATTTCTTTGGATTCTGCGGAAAAGTAGTTTGGAGGATAAACGAAAAGAATCAGTTTATTGAAAGAATAGTGGGACTAAGCATTAAAACGAATTAGGGGACGTAGGAATTTATTCCATACGTCCCCTTTGAGGCTTTAAAGGTGAGAGACCTAGGCTCGAACCGGTGCCCCACTATAACTCTTTCAATAATAAAACTGATTCTGAACTCGTTTATCCGCCAATGCACTCATTTCTTCTTATCCAAAGAAATAAAGCTTCGCTTTATCCTCTTTTTCATAAATCTATTCAATGTAAACTAAGCACACACAAAATTTTTGCACACAAAAAGCCGAGAGGATTCTCGGCTTTTCAAAGCGATTATTTGTTTGCTAATAAGTCGCGGATTTCTTTTAAGTAATCTTCTGCAGTTGGTGCAGCTGGAGCAGCTTCTTCAACTTGATTTTTCTTAGCTAATTCAGAAGCTTTGTTCATACCTTTAATGATTAAGAACAATACAGCGCCAACGATTACGAAGTTGATGATTGCAGCGATGAAAGCACCGATACCGATTTGAGCAGAACCTAAACGGAATGAAACTGCTGCGATATCTCCTGTGTTTGCTACCATAGCGATGATTGGTGAAATAATATCATTTACTAATGAATCAATGATTGCTTTGAAAGCTCCACCGATGATAACCGCTACTGCTAATTCAACGATATTCCCGCGCATTAAAAACTCTTTAAACTCTTTTAACATAAATGTTTTCCTCCTTTGTTTTTTAGGTTAAATAATTACCTTAAACAGAATACTAAAATTAAAACTAAAATACAACTAAAAACATTCAGAAATTTACACTTTTCGTACATAATTTTGCGGAGTGTATTTTTCTACCGAAAATCCGACTTCTTCCCCTGCTGCCATGCGAGCCAAACATTCGCCAATCCAGACGCCACTTGCAAGCCCTGAAGAGCCTAAACCACTTGCTACAAAGGCATTTGTCGTATTTGGCACTTCGCCAAAGAACGGTAGAAAATCGGAAGTATACGCACGCGTTCCTACGCGCACCCCACTGCGTTTGGCATTTTTTAAACTTGGAAGACTCGCACACGCTTCTTCGTACATGCCGTTTAAGAGTTCTTCATCTGGAACCAAATCGAAACCTTGCGTATTTTCGTGGGTCGCTCCGACTAAAATCTTGCCATCTGGGAATGGAAGAATATCAATCTCACCATGCAACATGCACACTGGCCATTTCGACGTATCTTCGGTTGTCTCCAAGGTGAGTTCAATCAACTGCCCTTTTTGCGGACGCACATCCACGTAGTAGCCAAGCGGTTCGATGAGTTCTTTGACCCACGCACCACTAGAAAGGACCACCGCATCAAAGGCTTGCACCTCTTCGCCAAGAAGCACACGGACCTCTTCGCCAACAGCTTCAAGAGTTACTTTTTCACGGACCACACGAGCCCCGTTCTTCTCTGCTTGTTCTAATAGAAGTGTCACAAGTAACTCGCCGTCCACTCGACCACCGCCGCTACAATAGAGCGCACCGTCTGGATTCGACCAGCCCGGAATCACACACGCCACGTCTTCTGGAGTTAAGGCACGCACATCGCCAATCATCGGCGCATCCACGCGTCGCTCCACGGCCATCTCTTCGACCTTCGCCAATTGCTTCTCGGTATGCTTGAAAATATACGCCCCGACTTGCTCATACGGCAATTCACTGACACCGTCCTCGCGTAGCTGATCCATCAACTGCGGATAGTACGCCGCTCCATGTGACACGAGCTGGTACCAGTCTTTATTGCGACGTTGCGATAACCATGGGCAAATAATCCCGGCAGCCGCCTTCGTTGCTTGGCCCACGCCCGCGTCAAATACCGTTACATCGATTCCTTTTTTGCTGAGCTGATACGCCGCAGTCGCTCCGACAATCCCAGCCCCTACGATTGCTACTTTCTTCGTCATCTTCTTCACTCCTAGCTGAAGTCTCTTGTTTCAAATTGCCCTTCGCGTTCAAACCACTCTGCCACCGTTAACAGCAACGCCTCTTGTCCACGCGCTGCCATCAACTGTACGCCGATTGGGAGGCCTTTTTCGGTTAAATGCACAGGCAAGCTAATCGCTGGTGCGCCTGTAATATTGGATAATTGCGTAAACGGTGTGAGCGCCAATGTTCGGTCAAACATGCGCCAAATCACGCTTTGTTGTTCCGGCACACTCAGTTCGTCCATATGATTCAATGCGTGGCGCACCGATTCTTCCATCGGGAATTGCGTATGAAGCGGAGCCACATCGCTCACACTCGGCGTTACAATCAAATCGTACTGCTCATGCACTTTTTCCATCGCATGCGCATACGTGTCCCATTTCGACAGAGCCGCACTATAATCTTTGGCTAAAATGCGTTCCCCTGACTGGTAAATCCCCCAAGTCATGAGTTCCATATCGTCTTTCGTGAACTTACGGCCAAAGCTTGCCTCCATGCCTTGGAACATCGCCGCCGTCTCCACACTATTCATCACATAATAGTTCTTCATCACTTCTACGCCATCAACTGGCCAGCCTATCGGTTCGACCACGCAGCCCAGTCCCTCTAGGAAATTCACGGCCTTACGAAGCGTCTCCTTGGCTTCCGGAGCGACAAAGCTTTCAATAGGAGATTTCTCAATCACGCCCACTCGAAGCGGACGGATTGGAAGAGTATCCCAGTCTTTAATCAGCGGTGTTAAAAACGGACTATCCTTTTGCTCGACTTGCATCCATTTCAACAACTCGCGAGTATCACGGACCGTCTTCGTCATCGCAAAATTCACCGAAGCCCCTTGCCAGCCACGATAGCTACCAGGGCCAACAGGAATGCGCCCACGACTCGGCTTCAACCCGATTAAGCCCGTAAAGCTCGCTGGAATTCGAATCGAACCACCGCCGTCACTCGCCCCTGCAATCGGAACGATGCCACCAGCTACCGCAGCCGCTGCACCACCGCTAGATCCACCGGCATTGCGATTGACGTCATACGGATTATTCGCAGGGCCCCAGAGTT
>CAJZJI010000077.1 GCA_916049935.1 uncultured Streptococcus sp.
ACGATGAATACTTCATTCTTATGAGCGTTTTTCCTCTGAATCATTAAGCTATATCAGATTAAGAATACTTAGATATTTTATATACGAATCAATAAGATTTATATGCGAAAAGTACATCAGCAGGAATTTTTCTCGTTTTTTGTAGAAAAATTATTTTCAATTTTTTGAATCTATTTTGTGGCTACCAATCCACATTTTTCCATATATAGTATTTCAACTATACAAAAATCGTAAAAAATTATCTTGATTCGGATTGAATTTTAGCGAACAAAAAAGGAATTAAGCAATAATTAGTTGCTTAATCCCTTCCTAAGATTCTTCATCATCACTATTTGACAAAGAATCTAAATATCCCTAAATTCTACTGTTTATTTTGTTTTAATTTATAGTTTGCATATAGCTTCAACGTAATCGTTCCAAAGATTGCTACTGTCAATAAGTTGATGATACTTGCAATCCAGCCTTGCGTAAATACAACTGCTGTGGAACTTTGATAGAACAATACATCGAGCGTTGGCGCAATCAATCCGAAAATGGCAATATTGACTACCGCTTGTACGACATTAAATCGAATCATATCATGTTGTGAAAATACTCCTTGGCGTAAGCTTTTACGACGAATCGCAAATCCAAATACAAACCCTAGCGCACCCGTACTGAGTGCCCAAGAAAGCCACAAGTGATCCGTATAGATCAAATCAAACAATACATGCCCTGTAAAACCGACAATGGCTGCTGGAATCGCGCCTGCAACACCTGCAAAGAGCGCAAGGTAGCCATATGCCAATTGTATATATACTCCCTCAATTGGTGTTGTAATTGACGTTAATGTCATTAACGCTGTCATAATTCCAATCCCAAGAATGGTATAGAGAATTGTTTTAAGCAGTCCGTCTTTCACAATACCCCTCCTTTGCCTATTTCGATGTTGGCTCTTCTCCAATAATACGTACTTCTGGCTCTAGAGCAACGCCGTTTTTTTCTAAAATCACTTTTTGAACATAACGGATTAAATCCATATAGTCTGTTGCTGTTCCGTTATCAATATTCACCATAAATCCAGCATGCTTTTTAGAGACTTGCACGCCACCGATTTGATGGCCTTGAAGTCCAGCATCTTGGATTAGTTTTCCTGTAAAATGCCCCTCTGGACGTTTAAACACGCTGCCGCAAGAAGGATACTCAAGCGGTTGTTTACTTTGTCGTAAATGCGTTAATTTCGCTACTTTTTGGTCAATCTCTTCTTGAACGCCTTTAGTTAGTCGGAAGCCAACTTCAATCACAAGATCGCCTGTTTTTTGAACATGGCTATGACGGTAGCTGAAGTTTAAGTCTTCGTTGGTGTAAGTTTTGAATTCCCCATCCGGAGTAATCACTTCCACGTACTCAACGACTTCACTCACTTCACCGCCGTATGCTCCAGCGTTCATGAAAATCGCTCCGCCGACACTTCCTGGAATGCCACAAGCAAATTCTAAGCCTGTTAATCCATTTTTCGCAGCTTCTTTTGAGACATCAATTAAGGCTACTCCGCCTTCAGCGACGATTTGTGTATCCGATACGGTTAAATGAGACATATCATTTAACATAATCACCGCACCGCTAATACCGCCATCTTTAATAATCACGTTTGAGGCATTTCCTAAAATCGTCGTTGGAATATTTTTTTCGCGAAGCCAATGCATCACTGCGCTTGCTTCTTTTTTATCTTTTGGAAAAATCAGAATGGCAGCACGGCCACCTGTTTTTGTAAATGTATAATTTTTAAGTGGTTCGTTGTAAAAAACTTTTACATCCGGAAACTCTGTTGAAAATACAGTATAATCCATATTCTTCTCCTTATTCGTAATCCTTTTAATACTACTATTCTAACACGATTCCGTCAACTATTAGGAAGTAGTCTTCCTTACGCATCCCATTCTTGTAATAGTTGATGGACCATTTGCGCAGAACGTTTTCCAGCTTGAACGATAAACGTATCAAAATCCACTGCAGATGTTCCGCGTTCTGGAATATCTGAGATAGCACGAATCACGATAAACGGCACTCCAAACGCGTGACACGCTTGCGCAATCGCTGCTCCTTCCATTTCCGAAGCCATCACATCTGGGAAGTGTTTTAAAATATGAGTTCTTTGCTCACTAGTATGAATAAAGCTATCTGAAGAAACGATAAGCCCTGTATGGCTCTTTAAATCCACCTTAGCAATCGCTTGTTCAATAGATGGTAAAAAGTCTTGATTCATGGCAAAACGCGCTGGCATGCCTGGCATTTGCCCGTAAACGTAATTAAAGGCTGTCACGTCAGCATCACAATACGCAAGTTCTGTTCCAATGACAATATCTCCGATTTCTAGAGTTGTGTCAAAACCACCAGCAGAACCCGTATTAATGACCAAGTCTACACCGAAGCGGTCGATTAAGATTCCTGCAGCGAGTGCAGACATTACTTTTCCGATTCCTGATTGGACTAGGACAATCGACTTTTCTTCAAGTGTGCCTTCGATAAATTCCCAGTTGGCTACGGTTGTTTTCTTCTCAATCGTCATCTCTTCTTCGAGCAGACGTTTTTCTTCTTCCATTGCCGCAATAATTCCAAATTTCATTCTTTCACCTCATCCTTATCGTTCAATCTGTTTTGCCATCAAAACGATATCTTCATAACCGTCACCGATTTTTACACCGTTTTTAAGACGGCCTTCTTCTTCAAAACCAAACTTTTCATAGAGACGGTGTGCCTTCTTATTCACGGCTACTACCTCGAGTTCAACACGACCAAGCGTTGAGTATTCCACCACCCAATCCAGCATTTCTTCCATCATTACGGTCGCAATACCTTGCCCCCAATAGGACTTCAATACGCTAATTCCTAATTCACCACGGTGTGAGAATTTAGGATGCAAACTTCCCGCAATCGAACCTACAGCAATAATCTCGTCACCATCTTTTGCCAGTAACATGTATTGGTTTTCGTTCTCGTAGAGCGATTCAATAAACAATTCTTCTTGAGCCACAGAATACTTCAATCCTTCTGGTCCAAAGGAAAGAAAATCTGTTTCACTGCCTACTTTTTTACTATAATCTAATAACGCTTTAGCATCGTCTTTTACTGGAAGTGCAAATGTAATTTCTCGTTCTTTACTCATCTGTTGCCTCCTCCAATTTGCTGATAAATTCTTCGTACTCTTTTCCGTGTGGGACTAGACGAATCACACGTTCAGACTCGCCGTCTCCTACACGGTCGATTTGAATCTTTAAGAATGTCGAAGGAAGTTCATCTTCGATATACTGCGCCCATTCAACGACGCACACACCACCCGCATAGAAGTACTCTTCGAGTCCTACTTCGCTCGCGCCACCACTTTCTTCGATACGATACATGTCCATATGAAATAGCGGTAAGCGGCCCTTACGGTATTCGCGAATCAATGTATACGTTGGACTCTTAATGACACGGTCAATGCCTAAACCAACAGCGATTCCTTTTGTAAGAGTCGTTTTTCCAGCGCCTAAATCGCCTTCTAGAATGACGCAGCTATTTTCAAATAACTCTTCACCTAGACGCTGTCCTAGCGCCATTGTCTCCTCTTGTGATGTTGTATGTACTTCAAACATGATGCTACTCCTTCAAACTTGGTTCTGTTGTCTGGCATAAAAAAAGAGCCAAGACAAACTGTCTTAGCTCATTATAGCATATTTCGCTTATTTTAGAACGCGTCCTAAAAATTCTTTCGTACGGTCTACTTGTGGGTTTTCAAAGATTTGTTCTGGAGTGCCTTCTTCTGCGATAACTCCTTTATCCATAAAGACAACACGGTCGCTAACTTCTTTGGCAAATCCCATTTCGTGTGTAACAACGATCATTGTTAGCCCTGTGTGCGCTAAGCTTTTCATTGTTTCTAACACTTCGTTTACCATTTCTGGGTCAAGTGCTGAAGTTGGTTCGTCGAAAAGCAATACATCTGGTTCCATTGATAATGCACGCGCGATGGCTACACGTTGTTTTTGACCACCTGATAATTGACGAGGTTTTGCATTGATGTACGCAGCCATTCCTACTTTTTCAAGGAATTCTTTTGCAATGTTCTCTGCTTCCTCTTTTGATTTTTTCAATACTTTCATAGGTCCAACGATACAGTTTTCTAACACGTTTAAGTTGTTAAATAAGTTAAATTGTTGGAAAACCATTCCTACGTGAGTACGGTATTCGTAAATACTCTTGTCATGTTCAAGAATATTTTGGCCATCGTAGTAGATTTCGCCTGAAGTTGGTTTTTCAAGTAAGTTTACACAACGTAATAGTGTTGATTTACCAGAACCACTGGAACCAATAATCGTTACTACTTCCCCTTGTTTTACTTCAAAAGAAATATCTTTAAGAACTTCATTAGTACCGAAAGTTTTACTTAAGTTTTGAATGGAAATTACTGCTTCGCTCATTATGCATTTCCTTTCTGTCTAGTTTTTTCTTCGACTGCTGACATTGAGTTTGAGTTCAATGGATCTGAATAAATCACTTCATAATTATCTGGACCATCTAATTTACGCTCGAAGTAACGTAAAATACGAGTCACTGTGAATGTCATGATGAAGTATAAAATTAATGTGACAAAGAATGTATCAAAGTAACGGAAGTTTTGTCCTGCAACTGTTTTTGTCGCAAAATACAATTCTGATACAGAGATTACGTTCAATACAGAAGTATCTTTGATGTTGATAACGAACTCGTTCCCTACTGCTGGAAGGATGTTACGGAGTACTTGTGGGAAAACAACATAGCGCATTGTTTGCCAGTGAGTCATCCCGATAGCTTGGCTGGCCTCAAATTGTCCTTGGTCGATAGAAATAATCCCACCACGAACGATTTCTGACATATATGCCCCTGTGTTAATCGATACGATGAAGATTGCAGCGAATGTTACATCTAAGTTGATGCCAAACATTAATGCTGTTCCGTAGTAAATAACCATCGCTTGTACGATCATTGGTGTTCCACGGAAGAATTCTGTATAGCAGTTTAAAATGATGACTGCAATTTTTAAGAGAATACGTTTAGGTCCTTTTTCTGGTAGTGGAATTGTTTTAACAAATCCAATGAACATCCCGATTAATGTCCCGATAATTGTACCAATAATTGAAATATATAGTGTAATCCAGGCACCTGTTAAGAACATTTGCCAGTTCTGTTGAATGATTTTTACAATCCAATCAATACTCATTTATTTTCCTACTTTCT
>CAJZJI010000078.1 GCA_916049935.1 uncultured Streptococcus sp.
AGTTGCTACGTTGAATTGAGTAATGAACCATCTGAATACTACATAGTATAGACCACTCCAGATTAAACCAAATGGAATTTGTAATAACCAGTTTGTCTTATCGTTACCTTGTAATACCCCGAATAATGTGAAGTCGATAACCCCACCAGAGAATGTATTACCAATAGAGATATTAAGAATATCTGCGATGAAGAAACTTACCCCATCAAGGAATGCGTGAACCACATATAATACTGGACTTACGAATAAGAACATGAATTCGATTGGTTCTGTAATACCAGTAATGAATGAAGTTAATGCAACCCCTAAGAATAAACCAGCGTATTTTTTACGACGGTCTTTTGGTACACAGTGATACATTGCTAAGCAGGCTGCTGGAAGACCGAACATCATTGTTGAGAAACGACCAGCGAAGAAACGAGTTCCTTCAGTAAATAAACCTACGTGATTTGGATCTGCTAATTGAGCAAAGAAGATTTTTTGAGCCCCAGCAATT
Source organism: uncultured Streptococcus sp. (assembly GCA_916049935.1). Classification (GTDB taxonomy): domain Bacteria; phylum Bacillota; class Bacilli; order Lactobacillales; family Aerococcaceae; genus Granulicatella. Next base: position 497 of record CAJZJI010000078.1, read on the forward strand.
GTTTGACCAGCTACGACTTCCACTCCACCTAATTCTGTATACCAGAACATTGGATAAATCATATGGTGTAATCCGACTGCACCACATAGACGCATTAAGAATCCATATAAGAATGTACCAATAGGACCCGCTTGTGAGATATATCCACCAGTTGAAACTAATAATTGTTGGAATGGTGGCCATACTAAGAAGAAGACAGCCCCAACAAAGATAGAAGCAAATGAAGTTACGATTGGAACAAAACGGCTACCACCGAAGAATCCAAGTACTTGTGGTAATTGAATATTGTTGTAGCGGTTATGTAACCAAACAGCGATTGCCCCTACTACGATAGCTCCGATAACCCCAGTATCAATAGAAGCATCTTTACCCATGTATAATCCTACAAGAGCTTTAATTGTAGCAGTCATTACTAAGTAACCAGTAACCCCAGCAAGTGCTGCAGTTCCTTTGTCACGTTTCGCTAAACCGATACAGAGACCCATACAGAGAAGAAGTGATAGATTTGCAAAGATAACTTCCCCAGCTTGGCTCATTACTTTAAAAATTGCTTGTAAAACGTCGTTATTTAATACAGGATATGTTGCGACAGTTACCGGGTTAGATAAAGCTCCCCCGATCCCTAATAACAAACCTGCTGCCGGTAAAATGGCAATCGGCAACATAAAGGCCTTCCCAATTTTTTGTAAAAATTTAAACATGTGGTTTTCCCCCTTAAACTATAAATCAGTGATGTTTAATCTTTTTCTACTTGTTGAATCGCATCAACAAATTTTTTTGTGATGAGTTGTGGACGAGTAATCGCTGAACCTACAACGACACTATAAGCACCTAACTCAAGCACACGTTTCACCTTTTCAGGTGTATCGATATTGCCTTCTGCAATAAGTGGATGTTTGATTCGTTCTAAAACTGTTCTCAAGATTTCAAAGTCATTTTCTTCAATTTTGTCGCCTTTACTTTGTTTTGTATATCCTACTAAAGTACTTCCGATAAAATCAAAACCGAGTTCATCAGCATGAATCATTTCGTCTACTGTAGAACAGTCTGCCATCAATAATTGATCTGGATATTTTGCTCTAATTTCATGATAGAAATCATCAAGCGTTTGTCCATTTGGTCGAGTCGATGTAGTGGCATCCAGAGCAATAATCTCTGGTTTCACTGTCATCAATTCGTCAATTTCTTTCATCGTAGCGGTAATAAAGACGTCGGCATCATCATAATCACGTTTAATAATTCCAATAACTGGTAAATCGACAGCCTCTTTAATCGCTTTGATGTCAATCACTGAATTGGCACGAATTCCTTTCGCTCCTCCTTCCTGTGCAGCAACTGCCATACGAGCCATAATATAATCACTATGTAATGGTTCATGCGGCAATGCTTGGCATGATACAATTAATTGACCTTGTAATCTCATAAACAGCCTCCTTCTATTTTTAGTAAAACCCTTACATTTTTAGTATACTCACCTTAGAAAACATTTTCAATATCACACTTATTTTTAGTAACTACTTTCAGAATCAGGTACAAATCACTGACCTATCGCACTTTTATAGAAATTACTTTCATCAAAAAAGCCAATCTTGTAAGAACAAGATTGACTTTTCGTTACATTTTAATGAGTTGATGCTTGAACGCATAAATCGTTGCTTGCGTTCTGTCCTCTACTCCTAATTTTGAAAGAATATTCGATACGTGAGTCTTCACGGTCTTCAATGTGATAAACAACTCGTCTGCAATTTCTTGGTTGGATTTTCCTTGTGCGATTAAGAGTAACACTTCTAATTCACGCTGCGTTAAATCTTCGTGTAAGAAATGCTGTTGCTTCATTTGAATACGATTCACGAGTTTATCCGTCACTTGCGGCTCAAACACGCCATCACCATTATACGTATCTCGGATAGCTTTTGCGATTTGAGAAGCAGAAGCAGTTTTTAAGATATAGCTCTTTGCTCCGGCATTGATGGCTGGAAATACTTTCTCATCATCAATAAAGCTCGTTAAGATGATAATTTTCGCTTCTGGCCACTTTTCAAGAATTTCCTTTGTCGCTTCAATTCCATCCATTTCTGGCATCACAAGGTCCATCAAGATAATATCTGGTTTTAAAGACAGTGCTTTTTCAACACCTTCTCGGCCATTCTTGGCTTCATCCATCACTTCGATGTCATCTTGCATCGATAGATACGAAGAAACGCCTAGTCGTACCATTTCGTGATCGTCTACTAGTAATACATTAATCATTGTTCATCCTCCATGTGACGACTGAGCGGAATCTTGATTTCAATTGTCGTTCCTTGATTTGGGAAGCTGACAATTCTCACCTGTCCACCGAGCCCTTGCACTCTTTCTTTCATATTATTAATTCCATAGCTTCCTGGAAGAATTTCCTCGCTATTAAATCCAACGCCATTATCCTCTATCTTAAAGAGAACCGTGGAGTCTAGTTGTCGTAAATACACTTCTAAGGTCGTTGCGTGTGAATGACGCAATGTATTCGATAGAAGTTCTTGAGCGATTCTGAAGAGATGGTCTTCGACACCTTCAGGAAGTTTCACGTCTTCGATATCCCAATGAATCTTCATTTGTACTTTCGTTTGTAATTCGACGAGTAATCCTTCGATACCAGATTTCAACGATTTACTTTCTAGTGAAATTGGGCGTAAGTGAAGAAGCAATGCGCGCATCTCTGATTGTGCTTGAGAGAGAACATGTTCAATCATCTTCAATTGTTTTTGTTCCTTCTCATCAAACTTGTCGGCACGTTCGTTTAAGGCAGAAATCATCATCATCGCCGCAAAGAGCTGCTGGCTTACAGAATCATGTAATTCGCGAGCGATACGGCGTCTCTCTTCTTGAATGACTTGTTCTTTTGTCTCAGTCCCTAAGAATTGCGGTTTGCTACCTAATTGCTGTACTTCTAATGATAATTTTTCTAATCGCTCTGAAAGTGCAGCTGTTTGTTCGTAGAAATCATTTAAGTCTACAACCGTTGCTTCCATAATCCAATTTGGGCTATCTTCTTCTTTTACAAGTCTATGCTTGGCCTTTTGAATCATGAGTAACTGTTCACCGATTTTACGCTCTGCTTGACGATTTAAAATTAACATCGCCGCAGCAGTCACAAAACCAAAGAATAGAATCAATAATAAAAATAGTGTAATCGTACCAAGAATCTCTTGAATACTTAGCGTCTCTACCATTTCATAGCGAATCCATCTGCGGAATAGGAATAGGAAAACAGTACTAACAAAACTGTAAACCGCTGAATAAAGCATCCAGCTTTTAACGAGGCGTTGCTTCATGCTTCAATCACCTCAATTTTCCCAGCGACAATCGTTGTATAAATCTTAATCTTCTTCGTGCTACGATTGTATCCTGAACTATATAACTGAATAGATTCATTACTTAATGCGTATGTTTGTCCTTCGAATTCCACTTGACCGCCAAACGCATGATGGTGAATCATCACTCCTACCCCGTACGGTACTAGAATTCGAACACGGCCAAATCCTTTTCGAATGACGATCACATTTTCCTTGGCAGGAAGAATCGTATTTCCTAAGTCGATAATGGTATCCCCAACAAGCTGTCCTGCATTGATATCATTCCACTCATACGGTTCGTTCCCCACTTCTTGATTTCCAAACCAATCATAGCGATGGATTTCTCCAGGCGTTGGTGTATCTTCGTGAGAGTCAACGAAAATATACTCTTGTCGGCCCTTTTTCGAAAATATTCCTGAGAAAGAAGCAATAGAGAAAGTATCTTTAGTAAAGAATAACAGGAGCAATGCCACAATCATTCCTAGCCAAATCCCAGATGTAGATAAAAGCGGTAAAATGATAAAGAGTGCCCCAAAGCACATTCCACTATTTCTTAAAAATTTAACACGTCGAAAAACAATAAAACTGAACATTGTAATGGCGACCCCAATTGAAAAGAAGATGAAGAGGCCCAATTTTGAAGTCATTTCAATAGCGGAGACAATCACTCCCATTAATAGTACAATTAGTATTCGTTTCAGTTTATTCATCTTCTCACCTCCGTTACAGGTATTAGTATACCATCTTCTCACGTTCAATCCTATCATGAATTCAAAACTCGTCCATCAGACTTAAGGATGAAATCCAACAAAAAAGAGCTAGGACATTTCCTAGCTCTTCTCTTCATTCAAATGAATCGATTACGCAGATTGAATATCAATAATTCTGATCTTCATTTCTCCGCCAGGTGTTGGAATCACCACTTCTTCATTTAATTTTTTACCAATAATTCCTTTGGCAATTGGAGAGTCATTTGAAATCTTACCTTCAACTGGGTTTGCTTCTGCACTACCCACGATTGTGTAAGTTTCTTCGTCTCCATCTGGTAATTCGATAAACGTAATTTTTCTTCCTAGTGAAACAACATCTTTTTCTACATTGTTATCATCGATGATTTCCGCAAAACGAATCATTTTTTCTAACGTTGAAATACGTCCTTCCACGAATGCTTGCTCATCTTTAGCTGATTCATATTCAGAGTTTTCAGATAAGTCACCGTAACTACGAGCAATTTTGATACGCTCTACGATTTCTTTACGTTTAACGACTTTTAATTCTTCTAATTCTGCTTCAAGTTTTGCTTTCCCTTCAAGCGTCATTGGAAATACTTTTTCAGTCATACGATTCTCCCCTATATCGTTTTTTTTAGATTATCTAA
>CAJZJI010000079.1 GCA_916049935.1 uncultured Streptococcus sp.
TTATTCCTCTCGTTGCAAACAGTAGAAAGGTTTTAAGGCAAAAAAGAAGCTTGAGCAATACCCAAGCTGTCTTTTATCATTTTGAAAGTTGATTAAACGGTTTTACCTTTATCAATCACGACTTGTACTTCTTCTGTACCTGTTAAAACAGTATGTTGTTTTACCGTAACATCTTTATCAGCAATCACATACTCTAAATGAGCACCTGATTTAATCACGGTATTTGAAAGAATGATACTGTTACGAACAACCGCACCTTCTTCTACGACAACATCACGGAAGATAATACTATTTTCAACGGTACCTCGAATCTTCGTACCATCTCCGAGAATTGAATTCTTCACTACGGCCTTCTTACCATAGCTTGTCGGAACCGTATCTTTAACACGCGTAATCACTTGAGTTCCTGAAAGGAATACATCCTGAAGATTTTCAAAATCAAGCATTTCCATATTTAAATCATAGTAATCTTTAATCGTATTTACGACTTTCAAGTATCCTTTGATTTGATATGCAAACACACGTAATGTTTCAAGGTTCTTAGCGATATAGTCACGTAAGATATCTTCCCAACCAAGTGTTAACCCTTTTTTCACGATACCATTGAATAGTTCCTTCGTTAAAATATAGATTTTCACTTGTGTCGCACATTCATTGTCAGAGCCGTCGAAGTGATAAAGTGACTCATATACTTGATGGTTTTTATCAAAGATAATTTGAGACTCACCTACTGTTGGTTTGCGATACGTATACGCAACAGTGATATCAGAACCAGTATCTAAGTGATATTGGAACATTTCTTTAAAATCAATTTTCCCGATAATGTTTGTATCAGCTAAAATTACAAACTCTTCATCTAAATCTTGCGTATACACCATTGTATTGGCTAACGCTTCAATTTTATTTTGCGGGATACGAGTTGATAAGTAGTTTGACATCGGAGTAATAATCTTCAAACCACGGTGTTTACGGTTCAAGTCCCAATCTTTTCCTGAAGCTACATGATCGAGTAATGATTTGTAATTATGATTCGTTAATAGTGCAATATTATCGATATCTGCATGTACAAGAGAAGATAGCATAAAGTCCACCATACGATAACGAGAAATTACTGGTAAAGCGGCTGCCGTACGATTTCTGACTAACCCTTGAAGGTCGTCATTTCTATAATTATCTGCAAACAATACACAAAACGCTTTGATCATATTAATTTCCTCCAACTTTCGTATCTTCTTCTACCACTTCGAAATTGCCGATAGCGGTAATCATATCTTTACCAAGTTCAATTTCTTCATGGCCTACAGTCACACCGTTTTTTACAACCGTGCCTTCTGCAATAATTGAGTTCACAACTGTTGCGCCCTCTTCAATGACTGCATTTTGCATAATGATACTTCCTAGTACCTTAGAGTTTTTACCAATCGATACTCCAGAAGAAACAATGGATTCATGAACTTTACCAAGTACAATCGTTCCATCTGAAATCATTGATTCCGTCACTTCAGCACTTTCACCGATATATTGTGGAAGTCTTCCTTCGTGACGATAATAAATCTTCCAAGCTTTATCAGAAATATTAAAGTCTTCTTTTCGTTTGATTAAGTCCATGTTTGCTTCCCATAGACTTTCGATTGTACCTACGTCTTTCCAATATCCTGCAAATGGGAAAGCATAAATACGACGATCTTCTTCAAGTAACATTGGAATAATGTTTTTACCGAAGTCTTTTTCACTTTCTGGATTTTCTTCATCACGAATTAAATACTCTTTAAGTACTTTCCAGTTAAAGATGTAAATCCCCATCGACGCTTTTGTTGAAACCGGATGTTCAGGTTTTTCCAAAAATTCTACGATGCGTAAATCATCATCCGTATTTAAAATACCGAAACGACTTGCTTCTTCTAGTGGGACATTAATATGAGCAACCGTCAAGTCTGCTTTTTTCTCTTTATGGAATTCAAGCATCTTGTTGTAGTTCATTTTATAAATGTGGTCCCCAGATAAGATTAATACGTACTCTGGATCATACTGCTCGATATACTTAATATTTTGATAAATAGCATTGGCAGTCCCTTTATACCATTCCCCTGTTTTTCCAGCTGTATATGGAGGAAGAATTGTTAACCCTCCGTCTACACGGTCTAAGTCCCAAGGGTTCCCATTCCCCATGTAAGAGTTCAATTCAAGAGGCATAAACTGAGTTAACACCCCAACAGTAGAAATCCCTGAATTTGCACAGTTTGAGAGAGGAAAATCGATGATACGATACTTCCCGCCAAAAGGAACAGCTGGTTTCGCCATATCCTTTGTTAGTACTTGCAAGCGAGTTCCTTGTCCGCCTGCGAGTAGCATTGCTACGATTTCTTGCTTTCTTGCCATACGTCCAACCTCCGATTATTGATTGTTAATGATATACAGTGTAGAAAACGGTGGTACATTCACCGCGAGTGTATAATCAAACCCTTTATGTGGTTTCGTAACTGTATGAAGTCCACGATTCACCACTCCAGATCCGTTATACTTTTTAGCGTCAGAGTTGAGAGCAACTTTATAGCTTCCCCATTTTGAAACGCCAATTTCGTAATTCTTAATGTGGTTCCCTGAGAAGTTTGAGATAACAATGACTGAATCTCCTTTAGAATTCATTCTTGAGAAGACGAAGCAGTTATTCCAAACATCTTCCACCTCATGCCATCTAAATCCTGTCCAGCCTCCGTCAAGTTGCCACAGTTCTGAATGCTTCTTGTAGAAGGCGTTTAAATCTTTCACATAGCGATGAGTCGCATCATGAATAGGATATTTGAGTAAGAACCAATCCAATTCACGCTCTTCATTCCACTCAATCATTTGTGGAATTTCATTTCCCATGAAGTTTAATTTCTTACCAGGGTGAGCCATCATATAACCCATGAAAGCTCGATAATTAGAAAACTTATCTTCATAAGAAACAGACGCTTTATCTAGTAACGATTTCTTTCCGTGAACGACTTCATCATGAGAAATCGGTAAAATATAGTTTTCCGAGAAGGCGTACATCATCGAGAACGTAAATTGATTATGGATACCACCTCTAAATAGAGGATCTTTCTCTAAGTAATCTAGAGAGTCATTCATCCAACCCATATTCCATTTGAAGTGGAATCCAAGTCCTCCTTCTTCTACTGGTTTGGTAACCCCAGCGAAAGCAGTAGACTCTTCAGCAATCATCATGACACCTGGATATTCATTACGTACATAATCATTCAGAGATTGAATAAATCGAATCGCTTCTAGGTTTTCAAATCCTCCATAAATATTACGAGCTGATTCTTCTTCACTTCTGCAATAGTTATAGAACAACATTGAACTTACAGCATCCACGCGAAGTCCGTCGATGTGGAATTTTTCAAGCCAAAATACTGCACTTGAATACAAGAATGAAACCACTTCTGTCTTGCCGTAATCAAATGCTCTCGTTCCCCATCCTTTATGTTCTTGGATACGAGGGTCACCGTATTCATAGCAAGGTGTGCCATCAAATTCATATAACCCAAAAGCGTCTTTTGTAAAATGACCAGGTACCCAGTCTAAGATAATTCCGATACCTGCCCTGTGACATTCATCCACAAAATACATAAAGTCTTCTGGAGTTCCAAATCTTGAAGTCGCTGCGAAAAATCCTGTCACTTGGTAGCCCCACGACTTATCATATGGGTATTCCGTAATTGGCAATAATTCAATATGCGTATAGTTCATCTCTTTCACATAAGGAATTAATATATCTACTAATTCACGATAAGAATAGGGATCGCCATTCTCCTTCTTCTTGAAGGAACCAAGTTCAACTTCATAAATGTTTAACGGTAGTTGAAAAGGGACGGTTCTTTGTTTCATCCACTTTTCGTCAGACCATTGGAATTCAGGAAAATCGTATACTTTAGACGCTGTTTTTGGTCTTGTTTCCGCATGGCGTGCATATGGATCTGCTTTCCATAACCAATCTCCATGATGCGGAACAATCACATATTTATAAGCATCGTACTCTTTTACATTTGGAATTGTGATTTCATAAATCCCATTTTGATTAATACGCTCCATCTTATAATCGGTTGGTCTCCATTCACAGAAATCCCCCGTTACATAGACTTCTTTTGCATTTGGAGCCCATACGCGGAATGTACATTCGTTGTCACCTAAGAAGCTACCAAGGAAATCATAACTATGAAAATTCCTTCCTTCATGAAATAAATATTCTGCTAGTTGTTGCACTAAGCCATCACTCCTTTACGCATTCGCTCACAAAAATAAAATAAGCGTTTTCATAGTTGGGATAAAAAATTAGAGAAGGTTGATTTTGAAACATTTCTCTTGTTTAAATTATAACATATTTCTTAAATTTTCACAGTGGGTTTCATGAATTTTCTTAAAAATTTTTGTTTAATTCTCTGTACTTTTCATGAGACCCGTTTTGGTATCACTTTTTACCGCTTTGTATTACAATGAACATAGATTGACAAAAAAAGGGGCCTATTATGATTTTCTATCACTCACTAAAAAATAAGTATCCTTCAGGAGCAGTGACGGATAACCAAACTATTTTTATACAAGTTAAAGTTACGAAAGAGACTCGCCTCTCTTCTATCCAATTAGTACTTAAAGAAGATTTAACGCAAACAACAAGCATCTATCATCCAAGTCGTTCTACGATTGAAGCAGATGCGACTTTATACTCATTTGAAATTTCACCATTGCATTCAGGACTATATTTCTACTACTTTGAAGTTCGTTCTGAAATCGGTACTTACTTCCTTAGCAACCATGAATTCCATGCAGTTCCTGTTCTTAACTATCATGAGATTAACAGCTGGCAATTAACGGTTTACGAAGAACAATTCACGACTCCAGAATGGTTTAAAGGCGGGATTATGTATCAAATCTTCCCTGACCGTTTCAAGAAAAGTGATAAATATAAAGCAAAAAAAGCAGCCAATGAAGAGATTCGTTTCCGTCATGATGACTGGGACGAATTGCCTCAATCGAGTATCACACATGAAAATTACAAAGCGCAGGATTTCTATCTTGGGAATTTAAAAGGCATCGAAGAAGAACTTGAACACTTCAAAGCCTTAAATGTAAATTGTATTTACTTAAATCCAATTATGGA
>CAJZJI010000080.1 GCA_916049935.1 uncultured Streptococcus sp.
ATTCAACCGGAGACAGGTAGTCCAATTTTTGTTGGATTCTTTTTTCATTATAATACTTGGTTGAAGGAACAACTGCATCTACATGTTTGAGTCTATAGGTGTGAACAAAGGTATCCACGCTATGTATCCTTAGTTTCACTCTCATTACTTCTGTAAATTCTCTCAAAAAATCATCCGATACCCAATCCAGTTTCAGATAATAGCTAGCTTCCCTAGCAAGACGATAACGGTTATGGGTAGCGTCTGTATAATAGTGTTGGTAATAGACCTTCTGTCTATTTACTTGTTTCACCTGTTTTACTGAACCACGATTAATTTCACGAGTAATAGTAGAGCGATTTCTCCCTAGTCTACGAGCAATCTCAGCAGGTTTTAGTTCTACACTTAAATAAGCTTCAATTTCTCCTCGATCAGCTTCAGATAAGTGTTTGTATGATTGATTTGTGTTAGAATAATTAGTGGAGATATTCATCTTCCTGTATACTGTTTTTGGCAACTCTAGTATATCGGATGAACATGTCTTTTGTGTTGCACTTCATTTTACAACAGGGAAATTTAAAAAAATTAAGAAAAAATCTTGACAACTTAAATATATGTGATAAAATTAAATCATTAAGGCTTATCCTTAAATCAAAAAAAAAGAAATTTGAAAGGAGATAAAACATGAAAAAAGTTTTATTTACATCAGCAGCTGTTCTTGCAGTATTAGCAGCAGGAGCTCCTGTATTTGCAGACGATATCAACGGTGGAGCTAACACTCCAGGTGCTTACGACCAACCAGTAACTGGTGGCGGTGTAGACGACGCTTACAACTCTCAATCTGAGTTTAAAAATGGTCGTAAAGCTAACGAATATGTTGGTGGCCACGAAGATAACGTTGATGCTATCGCACAAAAAGACCCAGCAGTAGTTGAGGCTAAAAAAGCATTGGATGCTGTTGAAGGTGGATCACACCTTTACGGTGAAAAGAAAGCTGCTTACGAAAGCGCATTGAACGATGCTCGTAATGCTGTTCGTAACGAGAAAATCCAAGAATCTCAAAAAACATACAACACTGCTGACAAGGCACAAGGTTCTTACTACATCTTGAACGAAACTCCAGAACAAGCTAACGCACGTTACTTGAAAGAACATGGTCTAACTGCTCAAGCAGCAACTACACCAGATGCAACTAAACCAGGTGTTGCAGACCAAGCTCAAAAAGCAGAAGAAGCTGCTAAAAAAGCTGGTGTAACTGCTAAAGCTAAAGCAAATCAAAAAGCTCTTCCAAAAACACACGCTGTTAAATAATTTTATATAAAGAGTAGCCAATCACTGAAACTTGGTTTCAGTGATTTTTTTAGTAAAAGATGAAGGAGAAAAAGATGAGTAGACGTTCTACGACAAAGAAATCACCAATTGCTAAAATAATTGCTTTTATCGTTGCAGTAGCTATCATTGCTTTAGGAGGCTTCTTTATCTATAATAGCTTCCTAGCTCCAAGTGGAGATAAGCTAAATGATGCAAAGGTTACTCAGGAGGCTCCAAAGCAAACTGATACTACTAGTCAACAGGAGGCTCCAAAGCAAACTTATACTGCTAGTCAAGAAGAAAAAGAATATCTCGCTAATAAATTTAAAGGCTTGCTTGCAACAAACTCTGAAACAGTTGGTTATGTATATATTCCTGGTACACAGTTAGATGAACCAGTCGTTCAAACAACAGATAATGCGACTTATTTGGATAAGCGCTTTGATGGCGTTATCGAACCTTTAATGGGTGCAGTCTTTATGGATGCTGATAACAAGAAGGACTTTAGTGATCGATTGACTTGGTTATTTGGTCACGCTCGTGGTAGTAAAGTGCCTGACCACCGCATGTTTAAAGATGTGAATTACTATAGCCGCCAAGAATATTTTGATGAACACCCTTATGTTGTCATTGAAACTCCAGAGAGAAAGTATTATTATGAAGCTGTTGCTATGATTATTGTCCCAGAAGAAACAGCTTTTTACCGTACTTCTTTTGATGATGATGCGGATTTTGAGAAACAACTAAATATTATTTATGATACTGCAGAGGTTAAAAAACCAAATGTTAAGGTATCAGCTAAGGATAAATATCTTGTTCTTTCTACTTGTCGTGAAGAGGATGACACGATTCGTGCCAATCTCTATCTTCGACAAATTCCTGACTCAGAGATGAGTGATTTTGTCAAACAACATGGAGAAAGCCTTAAATATAAACCAACAAGAGAATAACCTTTAAACAAAAACTTTGTGAATCCTCTTAGAATTAAATGAAATAGTTTAATTCTGGGAGGATTTTTGGTTCTATAATTTTTATTTAACAGCTAATTTTAAACAAAAATAAAGACAAACTCCGCTTGAGTCAAATCTCAAACGGGGTTTGTCTTCAGTCTGAGGGATGTAGTTTAACCTACATTCCTTTTTGCTTAATCGACTTTATAAAGAAAATGATCAGGCTTACCTGAGTAATCTTGACCAGCATATAAGCGGTCGCGAGAATTATCGGATTGGGCTGGTTTTGTTGTTCCATCGCCGTTATTGACTTTAGGGGCTTCAGCTCCAGCAGGAATTATAAGAATGAAGTATCCACCAACGCCGCCTCCTTTAGGACGAACACCAAGTCTTAAGACTGTGCCATCTTTTTCAGGTTTCACAGTAAAGATTTCAGAATGCTCACTTACAAGACCGTTTTTATCGAAAACAATGGTATAGCCTTGTGCGTTTTTCCAAGTACCAGCTAAGCTAGAGTAGTCGCCGTTTTGAATTTCGACAATGTTAATGCCTTTTTGGGCACTGTCTTCTTTCTTCGTTACAGGTTTGGTATAGACCGATTTGTAAGTAAATTCATCTTTCTTAATCGCTTCAGCCAGTCCATTCGGTTCTTTTTCACCTTTAGAACGGTCAATTTTCCATTCATAGGCTTGTTCTAATTTCGTTCCAGTAGAATCAAATTTATATTGAATCATATGAATATTCTGTCCAGCACTCGAAGAAGTAGACATTAAAAGAGAGCCGTCTACGAGTGTGTCTAATAGAACGCGTTCCCCAATGGATGCCAGTTTAACCTCTGGAGAAGTTAAGCGAATAACTTGTCCATCTTTAAGAGTATAGATATCCAGTGGAATATGATTCCCGTTTTGAAGTATAAACGAAATAATGAGTTCATCGGTGCCGTTTTTGTCTAAGTCATAAAGAGCATAGTCGATACCTGTATAAATTTCTTCGTTTCGTAAAAGATAAGCAATCGTGTTAATCGATTGATCCACATCACCTTTACTGTTTTTCGTAACAGTCGCATATTTTGAAATGATACCGTCATACAGCGAGTAATCAGGTTTCACTTCTACTGTCGTCGAAACGGTTGTTGTCGTTGTTTCTGTTGTCGTCTCTACAGTCGTCGTTTCTTCAGGGGCTTTTTGTGATTGACACGCCACCAAGAAAAGACTCGATAAAAGAAGAGTAGACAATAATTTTTTGTTTCCCATAAGGTTCCTCCACACACAAACTTTGAACTTTTTATAAAGAAATTATAACAAATAAATGAATGGATTAAAATTGAAATCATATTGGCTAACAAAAAACACCTCCACGAACTCTCTCTAGTAGAGGCGTGGAGGTGTTGTTTTTCATATAAGATTTGATGGTTCTAAGGAAGAGATTATTCCGCTACTTTTTTGAAACGCATTGTGTAGTAAAGAGTAACCGATTCTCCATTGTCAAGGTCTTGTTTTTGTTCGAGTGACAGTGTTAATATTCCATCTTCAAGGGTATATTTATAAGTCACTGGTGTTACGAATTTCTTACCTGAGAATGTTACTAAATCAATGAACATTGGTGCGTTCTTGAATTCAAACGTACCAGCACTCTCATTAATGGTAATATCTTTTAAGGTTTGATGGATTTCATACTTTTCATCATTGAACTCAAAGCTGGTAGGGCCTTTCATTCCGTTAAAAACTTCCAGGTGCTTTTTCAAACCGTCATACTGATTTTTAATATATTGTTCTTTGGTTCCTTGGACACCTGATAACTTATTAGCCTTCGCGTAGTCATAGAAGTTGCCGACAGCCACACTGGTCGTTGCAGTAACATCGTATACTGCAGAATCCCCTGTAATTGTTAGTGTCGGTGTCACGTCTTTGAAGGCATCAGAGTAGATGAGTCGTCGTGGGATTTCTTCTGAAGATCGATAATCCAGATATCCCATGCCGCGTTCGAGACTACTTCTGAAGTCGATTTGTTCCCATTTTCCTTCCAGTGGATTGGAAGGAGCAGTTGTTGTAGTTGTCGTTGTAGCAGTTTGATTTCCGCAGCCGGCAAGCATTAAAAGAGAGCAGCCAGCAATGAATAATGGTTTTAAGTATTGTTTAAACATGGTCGCGTCTCCTTTCTATTTCTTTTCTGCACTTGGTACGCGTTTGAAAGTCAGTTCAAAATGAACAGGAAGATTGTCCTTCGTCTTCATATCCGCGTAGATTGTCAAGATGCCGTCTTTCACTTCATAGTTGTAAGTTGCTGGTTCGAATCTGTGATCTTTATCCGCTGTTGTTAATGGGAAAGAGTCAAGAATAATAAGCCCTTCGTCAAATGTGACAGTCTTTGCTTTTTCGTCAATAGTTCCTGTAGCCTCGTAGCTATAAGTTCCAGTCGATGTATCCATTGATGCTTTGTATTTCTTGAAGTTTTGCACGAACTCTGGTTGTGCGTTAATATAACGGCTAACAAATTCGTCTTCTGTCATTTTGTTCTTGTCCTTTGAAATCTCGTAGAATGCTTTTGCGAACTTCTTCGAGTCAAATTGATAGCTTAGCTTTGCGCTTGTGCCATCAACGGAGAATTTCATCTTGAAGTCTTTAAAGGCTTCAATGAATTTCGCATAAGTATAACTTTTCATTCCTTTCGGGAAAAAGGCTTTCTGCAATGAATCGAGCTCGTATACGGATTCCCATTCACCAGCTAAATTATTTGGATCTTTTTGTTCTTGTTGCGATTTTTGTGCATTATTGGTATTTTGATCTGATGTTTGGTTCTGTCCACATCCAGCAATCACAAAAACTGCGAGAAGAGAGAAGAGCCCAAGAAACAGTTTCTTAGTTTGTCTA
>CAJZJI010000081.1 GCA_916049935.1 uncultured Streptococcus sp.
CTATAATCGCAGTGGTGGGGAATCGTATCAAATGCGAATTAGTAGGAGTTAGGAATTTATTCCATACTCCTACTTTGAGGCTTTGAAGGTGAGAGACTTCAGGCTCGAACCGGTACCCCACTACAGCGATTATTACAGAAGCCGAAGGTCCCGCAGTAATCATTTATTAAAATCTTTCAAGCACAACAAAAAGAGTGCCTCATTTCTGAGGCACCCTGTTAGATGAATTATTTATTCACGTTTTCCCATTGCCAGTTCACAACTTCAGGAATATCTTCCCCGTGTTCACGGATGTAGCTATGGTGGAATTCCACAGTTTCGTCCATTTTCGCAGCAAATTCGCTAGCTTTGTCGCCGTATACAGCAACTGCAGCATCTTTAGCAACGTGGAAGCGGTCCATTTCAGATAATACACGCATATCGAATGGAGTTGTGATATCTCCGTTTTCACGGTATCCGTGGATATGAACGTTATGGTTGTGACGATCGAAGAATAAGTCACGAATCATACCTTCATAACCGTGGAAGCAGAATACAACTGGTTTGTCAGTAGTAAATAGTTTGTCGAATTCTTCATCAGATAAACCACGAGGGTCCACTTTTGGAGAACGTAATTTCAAGATATCTACTACGTTGATGAAGCGAATCTTCAATTCTGGGAATTGTTTGTGCAAGATTGAAATACCTGCTAATGCTTCTAAGTTAGGTTCAGTACCTGCAGCAGCGATAACTACGTCTGGTTCTTCTCCTTCTTTCACTGTTGAAGCCCAATCAATTACTTTGTAACCTTCACGTACTAATTCTTTAGCTTCTTCTACTGAGTAGAATTGTGGACGTGGGTGTTTTGAAGAAACGATTAAGTTAATTTTATCTTCTGAACTTAAAGCTTCAGCCATAACAGCCATCAAGCTGTTTGTATCCGCTGGTAAGTATTCACGAACGAATTCAGGTTTTTTCTCAGCTAAGTGTGTTAATAAACCTGGATCTTGGTGAGTATATCCATTGTGGTCTTGTTGGAACACTGTTGATGTTGCAATCAAGTTTAATGATGGATAGTTTTTACGCCATGGAGCGTGAGTTTTAGCTTTACGTAACCATTTGAAGTGTTGAGTGATCATTGAGTCAACTACACGTAAGAATGATTCGTAAGATGCGAAGAATCCGTGACGACCTGTTAATACATACCCTTCTAAGAATCCTTCAGCTTGGTGTTCTGATAATTGTGAGTCGATAACACGACCAACTGGTGAAATCCATTCATCGTAGCTTTCGTCACGACGACCAACCCATTGACGGTTCGTTGCTTTGAAGACTTCGTTTAGACGGTTAGATTTAGTTTCGTCTGGTCCAAAAATACGGAAGTTATCTGGGTTTGCTTTTACTAAGTCAGCAGCAAATTTACCAAATTCGATCATATCTTGTTTTTGGATAGCACCTGGTTTAGATGTATCGATTGCATGTTTAGTCCAATCAGTAATTTCCATTGGTTTTACAACCCCTGCGTTAGTGATTGGGTTCATGCTCATACGACGTGGGCCTTTTGGAGAAATTGCAGCAATTTCTTCTACTAATTTACCATTTTCATCGAATAATTCTTCTGGACGGTATGATTTCAACCAGTCAACTAAAGCATCGATGTGTTCCATAGCTTCTCCAGATACTGGAATTGGAACTTGGTGAGCACGGAATCCACCTTCGATTGGTTCGTGGTTCCATTCTTTTGGACCTGTCCAACCTTTAGGAGTACGTACTACTAATACTGGCCAATGTGGCATTGTAGCTTCATCAGCGCTCTTAGAACGAGCTTCTTTTTGAATCGCTTGGATTTTTTCAATAGCTTCATCTAATTTAGCAGCCATTAATGGGTGAACTTCTTTAGGATCTGTTCCTTCTACGAAGATTGGATCCCATCCTAAACCGTTGAAGTATTGAGTTAATTCTTCATCAGTACGACGAGCTAAAATAGTTGGGTTGTGGATTTTACCACCGTTTAAGTAAAGGATTGGTAATACTGCACCATCGTTTACTGGGTTGATGAATGTGTTTGAGAACCAACCAGCTGCTAAAGGACCAGTTTCTGCTTCTCCGTCACCGATAACTGCAGCAGCAATTACGTTAGGATTATCTAAAACAGCACCTGTAGCATGTGATAATGAGTAACCTAATTCTCCACCTTCGTGAATTGAACCAGGAGTTTCTGGAGCCGCGTGAGACGCAATTCCTCCAGGGAATGAGAAGATTTTACATAATTGTTTGAACCCTGCTTCATCTTGAGTGATTTGTGGGTATAACTCTGTGTAAGATCCATCTAAGTAAGAGTTAGAAACCATTACTTGTCCACCGTGACCTGGTCCTTCAATGTAGAACATATCTAAGTCATATTTATTAATAGCACGGTTTAAGTGTGCGTAAATAAAGTTTTGTCCTGCGATTGTTCCCCAGTGTCCGATTGGATGAAGTTTAACGTCTTCTTTTTGGATTGGACGACGTAAAAGTGGGTTATCTTTTAAGTACATTTGAGCTACTGAAATGTAGTTCGCTGCACGCCACCAAGCATCCACTTTTGCTAAGTATTCTGGTGTATCAAATTGTGTCATGTGTATTTGTCTTCCCTTCTTATTTTTGGCTTCTAAAGAAATTCGAAAACGGCGTTTCAAAAATCCTTCTTTTATTTACCGCAAAGTATTTACCATACCTATATACGGGTGTCAAGAAGAATTACTAAAACGGTCATCGTTTTGATGGTTTTCGATTGTCTTTAGGAAATATTCCTGTTTTTAGACCGTATTTCTACTAATCCAAAACGTTCATAACCACATTTATTTGACTATTTCAACTCGAATATTGATCATAACTCATCATCGAGTACTCTATTTTACCATTTTTTATGTTCATTCTGCAATAAAACGTTCATAAAAAGTCAGATAGGATCAAAAAAACCGAGGTGAAATTCCTCGGTTTTTCCATTTCAATAAGGCTTGTTAAGATTTTTATTGAAAATATTGTAGAAATTCTCCGTATCCCTCTTCTTCCAGCTTCGCAACTGGGATAAAACGAAGAGAGGCAGAATTGATGCAATAACGGAGTCCGCCTAATTCTTTTGGACCATCTTCGAAGACGTGTCCTAAATGAGAATCTGCTTGACCACTTCTCACTTCTGTTCTCTTACGGTTCAATTTGAAGTCTTCTTTTTCCGTTAACGTTGTATTTTCAATTGGTTTTGAAAATGATGGCCAACCGCAACCAGCATCAAATTTATCTTTAGAGCTGAAAAGAGGCTCTCCGCTGACAATATCGACATAGATGCCATCTTCATAGAAATCATCATATTCTCCTGAAAAAGGTCTTTCTGTGGCTTCGTTTTGAGTCACTTCGTATTGAATTTCTGTTAATCGTTTTTTTAGTTCTTCTTTTGAAAATTCCATCGTGGTTTCTCCTATTCAAATTGTTGTCGTTTCGACTGATGTGGATCTTGAATTCTCTTGAAGAGGTGTTCCAAGTCCTTATTTGTTAAATGAACGAGTACGGGTCTTCCGTGCGGACAGTTATAAGGGTTTTTACATTTGGCTAAATCCACTAATAACTGACGTGCTTCACATTCACTTAAGTGGTGGTTTGCCTTAATCGAACCTTTACAGCTCATCATAATCGCTGTAGCTTCTCTTAATTTAGCAACCGAAATCTTTTCATCGGCCAAGATAAAATCGATAATTTCTTCGATAATCGCCTTTTCTTGCCCCTTCTTAATCCACGCTGGATGAGATTGAATTTGGAACGTATTTTGCCCAAACGGTTCCATCTCGATTCCAAACTCCTCTACAAGAGGTAATCGTTCTTCCAACTTCACGCTGTCCTTTTTCGAGAACTCTAGCAAAATTGGTACCATCAATCGCTGACTGACTCTACCGACTTGACCAATCTCCACCTTAAACTGTTCATACTTGATTCGTTCTTGAGCAGCATGTTGGTCAATCATATATAAGCCTTTTTCGTTTTGTGCAAATAAGTAAGTGCCATGCATTTGCCCAAAATAATGTAATTCTGGGAATTCCTTTTCAAATGGTTGAGAGTCAATTTTCTCAGCCAATTTTAAATAGTCTGCATGGTCATCATGGCTGTCTACGAGTTCTTCTTGCTCCACGGGTTCAACTGCGTTACTTGGCTGAACAGGCGCATCATCGTTTGATAGAACTTCAACTTCTTCTCTTACATTTTCAGTAAACGAAGGTGTTTCTACGCGCGGTGATTCCACAAGCGGTGTCTTCAATTGCCATTCCAATGTTTGTTGGATTGGTTTTGGGGCCTCTACGCGATTTTCTTTACGTTTGAAGGACAAGTCTTCAATCGATTCAGGAATGCGCTGTACGCCCTGTATCGCCTCTCTAATGGCCTTTTGAATTACCCGTGATAATTCTTGCTCTTTACTGATTCGCACTTCTTGTTTCGTTGGATGCACGTTCACATCGACGAGTTGCACGTCCATTTCAATTGAAATAATCGTAATTGGGAATCGTCCCACCATCAATGTCGAGCCGTATCCTAATGTAATGGCCTTTGCGATGGCCATATTGCGGATTGGTCGTCCATTAATGAAAATCGATAAGTAATTGCGGTTTGAACGTGTGAGTTCTGGAAGCGACGTATATCCAGACACTTTGAAATCTTCGTCTTCCCCATAAAATGGTAACATCTTACGAGCGTTCACTGGTCCAATATTCCCAGCGACTGCCTGCAATAAGTCTCCCTTACCAGAAGTTTGTAATAACAGATTGCCATCATTTTTTAAAACAAAGGCAATTTCTGGGTGACTAAGAGACGCCTTACTCACTACATCGGTAATATGCGCTAATTCCGTCTGTAGTGTTCGTACGAATTTCAAACGTGCTGGTGTGTTATAAAACAAATCTTCGACAAGGAAAGTCGTTCCTTTTAACGGTGGAACGGTCTTTTCTTCTTTAATCTCACCAGACTCGATCTTTAACTCTACGCCGCTGTCTTCTCCGGTTGAAGTCGTCAGCGTCACTTTCGATACGGCCGTAATACTCGCCAAGGCTTCACCACGGAACCCAAGTGTACGAATTCTAAAGAGTTGTTCTGGCGAAT
>CAJZJI010000082.1 GCA_916049935.1 uncultured Streptococcus sp.
ATCCTTTTGTGATGACTCCATCGATTGGCACTTGATCGCCATGCAATACTTCTAATGTATCCCCAACTTTTAAGCTAGCCACGTCAACGACAACCACTTCTCCATTTTCTTGGATGAGACGTGCTTGCGTTGGATTCATTTGTAATAACGCTGTTAGCGACTTACGGCTTTTCTCTTCAACATATTCTTCAAGGAAGTGTGCTCCCGCAAAAATTAAAATCAGTAGAGCTCCTTCTTCCGCATTTCCAATTAACACTGCGCCAACTGCCGCAAGTGTCATTAAAATATGCACATTCGGTTGGAATTTTCCTTTCTTTTTGGTTTTTTCAATAGTATCTTCAACACCTTCCATCGTTACATGGTAACCTGAAAGGATGACAGTTAGAATGAATAGAATATTCGCAATCCCGTTCCCCATATATTGAAGAACCATCCCGATAATGTAAAGGACTAGTCCTGCAATATAAAAGATAACTGCTTTACTATCATCGTGGTTGTGACCTTGACGATGTCCATGTTCATGATGGTGCTCATGCTCGTGATCGTGGTCGTGATCTTCATGATGCAAGTAATGATCTTGGCATGTTTCTCCTTCATGAGTTTCTTCTTTATTCAAAAGGTGTTCAAATTTATGTTTTAGGTTATGTGTTAGCTCTTTGAAATCCATGATATCTCTCCTTACTATTTCTTGTTAATCACATAATACATGAATGAACATTCATGTGTCAAGAGATATCTTGAAATTATTCTAAATTATTTTTAGATAAAAAAAGAGACTGGCCGAAGCCAATCTCTTTTGGTGTTTCTATTAACGACGACGTTCTTGGATACGTGCTGCTTTACCACGTAAGTTACGTAGGTAGTATAATTTAGCACGACGAACTTTACCGTAACGAACTACTTCGATTTGTGCTACACGTGGAGTGTGTAATGGGAATGTACGTTCCACACCAACACCGTTAGAAACTTTACGTACTGTGTAAGTTTCGCTGATGCCAGCACCACGACGTTTGATAACAACGCCTTCGAAGATTTGGATACGTTCGCGAGTTCCTTCAACAACCTTAGCGTGAACACGTACAGTGTCACCAGGACGGAATGAAGGGATATCTGAACGTAATTGTTCTTGAGTTAATTCTTCGATTAATTTGCTCATGTTTTTTTCTCCTTCCAACAAACATTCATGACTTGGCCGCTTGTCCAATCAGCGGAATATCGTTATCTCTGAGTGAAGTCTCACTCACTCGAAATATACTATCATACTTGCCTATCAAATGCAAGCAAGATTATCAATTTTTTTGACGATTTTTCTCCATAGAAAAACTACGAAGAATGCTCTTCACAGCAGTGTTCGCTTGCTAAGTTATAGAGTTCTAATACGTGGTGATCTTCAAGCGAATACCACACGTGTTTTCCGACTTTTTCTGCCTTCACGATATGATGTGCACGAAGTTTTTTCAACTGATGGGAAATCGCAGACTGCTCCATCCCGGTACAGTTCATTAAGTCTTCTACACATAATGGTTCGCGCTGCGTCAATAGCGTAATAATATTGAGTCTTGTTGCATCCCCAAGCAACTTGAAGAGCTGCACCATTTCACTACGCCCTTCGTCCTTAGACAACAGTGCTTGAAATGCTTTAATTTCTTCTGCATTTAGATGTTCCGTCATCTAGCATCCCTCTTCCTCTTTTACTTCTTGTAGTAACTTTGCTTCCTCTTTTGAGAGTTCATACTTTTCGAGTAAATCTGGTCTTCTTAAATACGTCTTACGAAGCGACTCTTTCATTTGCCACTCTGCAATCTTCGCGTGATTTCCGCTAAAAAGAACTTCTGGAACTTCCATTCCTTTATATTCTCTTGGACGTGTATATTGTGGGTGTTCCAGTAATCCTGTCGAATGCGAATCCCCAACGGCAGACGCATCATTTCCTAATACATCTGGCAAGAGTCGCACTGTGGCGTCAATCATCACAGTTGCGGCTAATTCCCCACCTGTTAACACGAAGTCTCCAATCGAGTATTCATCCGTCACAAGCGTACGAATGCGTTCGTCATAACCTTCATAGTGACCACAAATAAATACCAAATGTTCTTCCTTCGACAACTCTTCGGCATCCTTTTGCGTAAAAGTCTTTCCAGCCGGATCCATTAAAATTACACGTGGTGTTGTTTCAGGAGAACGCTCACGAATCGACGCAAGCGCCAAGTCAATCGGCTCCACCTTAAGAAGCATCCCAGCTCCCCCACCGAATGGATAGTCGTCGACATGATTATGTTTATTGTTTGAAAACTGACGGAAATCCGTTGTCTCAAATTCAATTTTTCCTGCTTCGATGGCCTTTCCGATAATCGATTGCGTCATCGGACCTTGCACCATTTCAGGGAATAATGTTAATACATCAATTTTCATCTTAATCGATCAACCCTTCCAATAAATGGATATAAGCTTTCTTTTCTTCTTTATCAACTTTATAAACGACTGGTTCAATAAATGGAATTAAGAGTTCTTTCTTTCCTTTTTGTTTTACAACCCAGACATCATTTGACCCTGGTGAAAGAATTTCAGTGACTTCCCCAAGTACTTCTCCTTCATCCGTTACAATTTCAAGTCCGATAATTTCGTGGTAGTAAAACTCATCATCTTCGAGTTCAGTCAACTGCTCTTCGGCTACCTTAAGGAGACATTCTTTGTATTTTTCAACATCTTCAATACGGTTCATTCCTTCGAACGTTAACAAATCAAAGTTTTTATGACGACGATGACTTGCCACTGTCACAAATGTTAGAAACTCTCCATCTTTAAAAATGGCTAATTCCGTTCCTTTTTTATAACGTTCTTCGGCAAAGTCTGTCGTTGAAATCACACGTACTTCCCCACGAAGCCCTTGTGTATTTACGATTTTTCCTACTTTATAAAAAGTTGTCATTCCATTTCCTCCTTAAAAGAGTCGTTCTACAATAATCTTAAGCGTCTCATCCGTCACTTCAATATCGTAATCATCAATACATTGACCAAGGATGCAATAGTTTTTATCACGGTTATGCGATCCCATCAACGAACTGTACATCGAATCTAATTCTAAGTGTTTTTCTACAGATAATCCTGCTTCTAATAAATCTAAGTCTTCTGGTAATTTTGTATACGGCGCTGTGCACGTAATGGTTGCTTTTTCATGCGGTACATACACGACATGCGCTGTTACATCATACAATTCATGGTACAAATAATAATCGACCATTTCCTTCACGATACGTTTCACAAAATCCTTTTCTGTTGCCATTATCCCTCAGCCTTTCTTTCTTTTATATCTTGACGAATCCCTTCAAAAATTTCAAAAATTGGTACGAGAACTGCTGCAACGAATCCTCCCGCGAATCCATTGTTATAAAGGTTTAATCCCCCATGCATTACAACCACGTGGCTCACAAGTGTAATGTGTACAAAGCCTGCAATCACCCCAGCAAGCGGTCCATAATATCCGCTCACCGGTGCTAGTGTCGTTCCGAAAATCGCAGCCACAAGCGCACTCGTACTTGCCACGTCAACTCCTGTTAAGTAGCAGCCGATCATAATCCCTACTAGCACAGGAACCGTATTTTTCACTTGATTCCCGAAGGCTCCAAAACTCATCGCGCCGATAATACTACCGACAATCGGTCCATTGAGTTGCCCACCATTAATAAGGACATAGCCTAACAGAATGAAGCCCATGATGCTCATATTGAACGTTACCGTTGCAAGGTTCGTCATTTCAACGAAGTCACTTGGCAGACGTCCTGACAGTTTCAAGAGTAATTTAAAATGATATTTTTCTTTCTTTTGAACATGTAGATAGAAGCTTGTCGCTAGCAAAATCAGACATAGTCCAATCAAAAGCCCATATAAAATAAATGGGCTTTCTGTATTCGCAAGCGCCTTTGTTTCTACTTCGATTCCAAATGCATTTAGAAATCCTAGAACGACCATTCCAACGATTCCCGCTGTAAACCCAACGTTATACAAGCTGAACCCTTGATGGAACCCTAAATATTGCGTTGATAATTGTGGCAAGATAAATCCAATAAAGATTCCAAGCGCATACGCCACAAGAATGCTCCAACCACTTGGCAAAGCTCCTCCAAAAGCAAGGAAAGAAACAAGTGGTCCTAATGCCGACCCAAACAATCCGACAATGACATAATTTCGATAATTCTGCTTTGTGACTTTTGCATAAATCCATACGCCTAGCATAAACGGAATACTGTTAAAAAGGTTTTTCCCGAAGAATGAGAATCCTGCAAGCATCCCCAAACTCCCAATAACGGTTCCGTTAACAGGAATTTCTAATTTCTTATAACTATAAATATTTATCAGAAGCATAATAGCCACATTCAATAGCGTACTTCCGACAGACGCAATTTGCATATAATCCGTAAACAACTGACTTGGCGAAATTAATATCGTAATCATTCCATCAAGTAGTCTCTGTGGTGATTCAAGACAAAATGCAAGTAACATCAAAATAGCGGATAGGCCAAATAAATAATAATATTGTCGATTCATTTGTTCTTTTAATATCGGCTTTTTCTTCATAAGGTCTTCCCTTCAACTATAATTTTACTCACTTATCATACCAAACTCACGAAAAACAATCAAAAACCCGAGTACTAACAACAATAAAAGAACACTCGTTATACCGTATACGGTATAATGAGTGATACCTTATACGGTATCACCCACCTTTTCTTCCACTCTAACTCAACGCAGAAATCCATATACTGTAGCACTAACAATTTTAAGCACCTCGTTCAAAGCACACACCTTTTTCTGTCTCTTCCCCCGGTGAAGCCTTGCAGAAATCCAACTTTTTTTATAGTACCAACGATTACAAGGCGCTCCATTCCCAGCACACACCCTCTTCTGTCTCTTCCCCCGGTGAAGCCTTGCAGAAATCCAACTTTTTTATAGTACCAACGATTACAAACCTTTCGGATTCTATACTAGCAGTACTAGGGGATAGCATTCAAAGTGAATTATGGACTCTTAAAAATTTATTTTTTAGAGTCCATTTGA
>CAJZJI010000083.1 GCA_916049935.1 uncultured Streptococcus sp.
AGATTTTAGGTCGTTTATACTTTAGAGCTAGTTACGGTCAAAACGTATTGAACCACAGTATCGAAGTGGCTAAGCTTGCTGGAGTGATGGCAGGCGAATTAGGTGAAGATGTGAACCTTGCAAAACGTGCAGGTTTACTTCATGATATCGGTAAAGCACTCGATCATGAAATTGAAGGCTCTCACGTTGAAATCGGAGCAGAAATCGCTCAGAAATATAAAGAGAATAAGATTGTTGTAAATGCAATTGCATCTCACCATGGAGATGTAGAGCCAACTTCAACAATCGCAGTACTTGTAGCAGCAGCCGATGCTTTATCAGCGGCTCGCCCAGGTGCAAGACGTGAATCAATCGAAAATTATATTCGTCGATTAGAAAGATTAGAAGCTATTGCAACAGAACATGAAGGTGTTGAACGCAGTTTTGCGATTCAAGCCGGACGTGAAGTTCGTGTAATGGTACAACCTGACAAGATTAGTGATGAAAAAGCGATTATTTTAGCGCATGACATCAAGAATCAAATTGAGGAAGAACTCCAATATCCAGGACATATTAAAGTTACAGTTATTCGTGAGACAAGAGCAGTCGAATATGCTAAGTAATCATTGATTGACTTTGACTCTACTGTGAGGTAGATGTAAAACTGGAAACCCCATGACAAGTTGTCATGGGGTTTTATTTTGGCGTTGAATAAGGGAAAAGGCAATTCTCACAAGGAGAATTGCCTTTTTATTTGAACTATTGATTACGAGCTTCTTGAGTCGTTTGTTCATTAGTATTGTTGTTATTATTGTTGTTTTGCTGACGATTGTTTTGTTGCTGGTTTTGCTGAGTCGTACGTTCCTCAGCTGTTGTTGGTTGTTCTAGTTGGAACTCGTTTGTAATCGGGTCAGAACTATCTTTACCAACAGTTACAACTAGAGTTACCGATACGCTAGGACCGCTGATGTTTTGGAATGTCACTTTATTTGTTGATACAGTTTGTGTTTGTCCGTTCACAGTGACTTTGTATTGTGGCTTATCTTTAGAGTTCGTTTTATAATTATCCCACGTTACAGTCAGCGTCTTTTTACTCTTATCGTAAGTAGCTTTCAAACCAGTAGGTCCCTCAATCTTCGTACCATAGTTCATAGATTGTTGAGTAGGAACATGACCTTTAACAAATAACTCAGTTGCAATCATGTTAGCTGGAGTTCTTGGCCCAGGTAAGCTTAATGGATCAGAACCAATTTCAATCTGTTGTTTTACAACGCTGTCTGGTTGTACCCAATCATCTCCGCTAGAAGATTCCGCCATATATTTCATTAAGTAATAATAAATAAGTCTTGAGTATTCTTGTTCGGTAGTATCTACACCGCCACCTTGTTCATAGGGGTTATCATAACCAGTCCATGCAGAAATTGTATAGTCGGTAGAGTAGCCAATAAACCATGAGTCAGGAATGATATCTTCATAATCACTAGCTCCCATTGCACGTTTTTGTTCAACTGTGTAGTTCGATGAACCCGTTTTGGCAGCTGTAGGTAATCCAGGAATAGTTGCTTGTGTTGCAAAACCATATTTGAATGAATCTTTTAGTACATCCGTAATCATGTAGGCAGTTGAATCTTTCATCGCCTGTTTTTGTTCAGGTTTAAATTCAGTCACTTGACCATCACGAGTTGTGACTTTTCTTACCGTATATGGTTTTGAATAAGTACCATAATTACCAAATGTGGCATATGCTGCTGCCATCTTGATTGGAGAAATATCTGCACCAATCGAGTTGCTTTCTACTAAATAGTCTTGACCATCATTTTTAATTTGAATATCTAGATTGTTCAAGAATGACTTGATATTTGTTTCACCAACAGCTTTAAAGGTTTGTAAAGCTGTTGTATTTCTTGAGTAAACGAGGGCAGTACGTAATGTCATTGCACCTTTGTGACTGAAATCCCAGTTGTTTAATTCAACACCATTTGAATATGTTGTCCTTTGGTCCATGATGGTTTGACCAGTTGAATAGTTGAGGTATTCGATGGCAGGACCGTAGTCGATGACTGGTTTAATCGTTGAACCAGTACTACGTGTATTGTCAGTTGCACGGTTATAACCAAGTAGAGTCGTTTGCTTACGACCACCGTTGACGGCGCGAACTGCACCAGTTTTTGTATCGAGCATAACAACGGCATTTTGAATTTTTTCATTTACATATTGAATGTAATCATTTGTATTCACGATATCGTATAAACGTTGTTGTGCTTTAGAGTCGATAGTTGTTTCAATGGTAAGTCCATCGTTATAAGGGTCGAGGCCTGTTTTTTCTTGAACTTCTTTAAGAACCATTGTTACGAACGAATCGTAAACAAGTGCTTTATCATTACTGTTTACATTATTATCATGTGCGATTAAACCATCAGTGACTGGAGTAGCAACTGCTTGGTCATATTGTTCTTTTGTAATCTTTCCATTTTCTTTCATGGAATAGAGTACTAAGTCACGTCGTTCTTTTGCTTGATCCGCATTGGCATATGGATCGTATGAGTTTGGTGCTTGTGGCAATCCGGCAAGTAGAGCTACTTGAGGTAAGCTTAATTCAGATAATTCTTTATTGAAGTAGTAGTGTGAAGCAGTACCAAATCCGTATACATTATTTGCCATGTACACTTTGTTTAAGTAGTACGTCAGAATTTGTTCTTTAGAGTAATTTCTCTCTAATTGAAGGGCTAGCATGATTTCTTGAATTTTACGTTTATAGGTTTGGTCTTCTTTTTTAGTAGAGAAGACCGCTAATTTCACTAACTGTTGAGTAATCGTACTACCACCTTGAGTGATTTGACCAGCTTTTGCATTTCGTAGGAATGATCCTGCGATACGGATTGGGTCAATCCCCATATGAGAGTAGAAGCGTTTGTCCTCGATTGAAGTAATCGCATCTTTTAGTAATTGAGGAACTTGTTCGCTGGTGATAATATCTCGTTTTTCACCCCCAAGTGAATAAATGAGTTCGCCATCTTTATCAAGGATTTTAGTTTCTGTAGCTCCTTCTAAATCACTTGCTTGAATGGTTGGAGCAGTTGCACCATAGTAAGCGAAGATTGCGACGATTGCAATAATAGCCACAGTCACAAAAGCGGCAATACCAATTAAAATTTTCTTCCAGAGTTTTTTCTTAGAAGAAGTAGGTGCCTTTTTCTTTGTATGACGGTGCTGAGATGAACGGGTTTGTTCAGTATTGTTTTCAGTCATAGATTGACCTCCTTTATAATAAGCTATCTACTGCATCTAAGTAATTTAGCGTCATTTGCAGTGATAGAGAAATAGATTGACCATTTTCTTTAATATAGGTCAACGGGATTGATTGACGTTTCGTGCTTGAATCATGAACGAATTGCTCGATCCATTTATATTCAAGTAAATAATATTCTTTCAGACTAGAAAAATAAAAAATAACAAAAGCGATACCGCCTTGTTCACAGCACTCTTTCATATGTTCTAGCTGATGCTCATGAATATTCTTTAACGGGAAAGAAGTTTTATTCTTCGTTTCCTTTGCTTCAAAGTCGATGTATCTTCCTTTATAAACACCGTTATAGTCGGTTGTAGATGCCTGACGAAAATAGGCTTCCGTAATCTGTGCTGCACTACGGGCAGGGTAGTTTACTTTTACGACTTGAATCGGTGTCGGTTTCTTGTGGATGACCGCTCGTTTTTGAAGGCGATAGAGTTCATTGGTTTGATTCAATATGTTCTCTAAACCCATACCGCGACTACTATAATTTGTTTGCATTGTTTGAGACCGAGTAGCCCGTGATAATTGTTTTTGTCCTTTTGGATATTGAATCATTTTATCCCTCCTATGGCGTCTATTATAACATTTTGGGCAAAAAATGAGAAAAACTATTGCTTTTGTTACATTTTCTTAATCTCTATTCAAAATTCTTGTTAAATAACTGGCGTTTAAGTCAATTATGTTTTACAAAAGAGGAAGAGTATTGTAAAATAAATGAGTATGTAAATCCATTCATCTTTAAGGTGAATAATGAATTTATGGAGGAATAATATGACAGCAAAATTCGAAAAAGTTGAAACAAATAAAGTTGTTTTAACATTTGAAATCTCACAAGAAGATATTAAAAAAGGTTTGGACCAAGCGTTTAACCGCGTTAAAAAGAACGTGAATGTACCTGGTTTCCGTAAAGGTAAAGTAAGCCGTCAAGTATTTGAAAAAATGTACGGTGAAGAAGCTTTATACCAAGATGCATTAAACATTCTTTTACCAGATGCATATGATAATGCAGTTGAAGAAACTGGTATTTTCCCAGTAACTCAACCAACAATCGATATCGAATCAATCGAAAAAGGTAAACCATGGGTTATTAAAGCAGAAGTAATTGTTAAACCTGAAGTTAAATTAGGTGAATACAAAGGCTTAACTGTTGAAAAACAAGATCGTACAGTATCTGAACAAGATGTTGAAGATCGCCTATTACAAGAACAAGCTCGTGCAGCTGAATTAGTTGTAAAAGAAGATGCAGCTGAATTAGGAGACACAGTTGTAATCGACTTCGAAGGTTTCTTAGGTGACGAAGCTTTTGAAGGCGGAAAAGGTGAAAACCACTCATTAGAATTAGGTTCAGGTTCATTCATCCCAGGTTTCGAAGACCAATTAGTTGGCGCTAAAGAAGGCGATGAAGTAGAAGTAAAAGTGACTTTCCCAGAAGAATACCATGCTGAAAACTTAAAAGGTCAAGAAGCAGTATTCAAAGTTAAAGTTCACGAAGTAAAAACTAAAGAATTACCTGAATTAACAGATGAATTCGCTAAAGATGTTGATGATTCAGTTGAAACATTAGCAGAATTAAAAGAAAAATTCCGTAAAGAATTAGAAGAAGCTAAAGCAGCAGCTGCTGATGAAGCAGTAGCAGACGAAGCTTTACGTAAAGCAGTAGAAAACGCTGAAATCGTTGAATTACCACACGAAATGGTTCACGACGAAGTTCACCGTCAAATGGAACACTACTTAAACGATATGCGTCGTAACGGAATCTCTCCTGAAATGTACTACCAAATCA
>CAJZJI010000084.1 GCA_916049935.1 uncultured Streptococcus sp.
ATTAGCATCAGGACGTAAAGTTTGGGACGAAGCAGGTAAATAATCATGAAACAACAAGCTAACAAATCTTTCTTTGGGTTGAAATGGCTTGCGGTACTGATTGCCACTTTATTGTTAGTAGGAACCTTTGCACGTGTTTCAACAGTCAATGCTGAAACTCAACAACCAGTAGACACCACAAAGATGAAGATACAAGGCGCCTTTGAACAAAAAATCAACTTTGTGGATGGGGAAGATTATAATGCGACAGTGACGATTAAGTTGACTTATAATAATCCTCAATATAAAGAGATTAAAGTTCCCGTTCAAATTAAAAACCTTCCAACAGGGAAGGGCGGTATTCGACTTTACGTATATCAAGATACAGATAATAGCCTCATAGTTCAATCATTTGTTGAGACCATTGAAGACCACAATGTTATCTATTATGATCTACTTCATGTCGAAGATGGGAAAGTCACAAAAGCGTTTCAATTCACGGCAACTGACAAAGAACGAACAAAATTTTTAGAAGACTTAGCAAATGCCAAGGACAAAGTGGAAACTACTACGGCTGAGAAAGCTACAAACTCAAACGAAAAGAGTTCAAACGCGAGTGACTCGAAAGGGAACTCAAAAGGCTCTGAAAGCAAAGATATCTTTGATCAGATTGATAACTTCTTTGATCAACTAGATACGGACAAAATTGGTGAAGGACTCGGTAAGGGAATATTTTATATCGTCCTTATCATCGCTGTTTTCTTCGGAATTAAAGGAAAACAAAATAAGGCGCGCAAGAATAATCGCAGAGCTCGAACTGGAAATACGCGTTCTGCTCAAAGAAATGGGGCGAATGCTCCTGTAACTAGAGCACAAGGAACAAGCACTCCAGTAGTCGCTACAGAAGCTGTACCGCAACGTGTATATCGTCCGCGAAATAAAGTTTCAGATCCAAAACTTCGCTCACAAGCGAAAAAACAAGCGCTACAATCGGCTTCAAGTCGTTCAAATACTTCAAGAGAAATGTATGTTGATACACGTGCTACAAGACCGGTTTCATACCGTCCAGCATCAAAAGAAAAATCACATACATTACCACGAGTGCTTTCAAGCAAAACACTTCCTCGTACTTTGAAAACACCGCGCTTAAAATAAAATAGTGGAAGCACCTAATCTCACACGTGAGTTTAGGTGTTTTTTTGCATGAAGTCGTCAAGCATTTGCACAAGAAGCACTATCGGAGTATGCTAAGTGAGAAGGGTGGAATGAACATGACAAAATTAGAGGAATTAATCAAAAAAATCGAGGCCGATCCTCAAAATGCAGAGTATACAAAAGAAGGCATAGCGCCTTTATTTTCTGCACCACGTAAAGCAAAGATTCTGATTGTAGGGCAAGCGCCCGGTATTAAAGCGCAAGAGAGTCGCTTGTTTTGGAATGACCAAAGTGGCGATAACTTAAGAAGCTGGATGGGCGTAACTCGTGATTTCTTCTATCAATCCGATTTATTTGCGGTTGTGCCGATGGATTATTATTATCCAGGAAAAGGCAAATCTGGAGATCTTCCACCACGCAAAGGTTTTGCCGAGAAATGGCATGAAGAAACGCTAGCCTTAATGCCAGATATTGAACTCATTGTTTTAGTTGGAAAATACGCGCAAGATTATTATTTAAAAGAGACAAAGAAGAAAAACTTAACGGAAACGGTGAAGGCGTATAAAGAGTATTTACCAAAGATGTTTCCGCTCGTACATCCGTCACCTCTAAACCGTAGATGGATGGCCAAAAATCCATGGTTTGAAAAAGAAGTCTTACCTGAATTTCAAAAGAGAGTACAAGAAGTGATTAAAGGAGCCAAGAAATGAGAACAGAATTATATCCAGAAATCGAAATCTACAAGGAACACATGATTCCAGTAAGTGATTTGCATACGATTTATGTAGAAGAGTCAGGGAACCCATTAGGACATCCAGTCGTTGTCTTACACGGTGGACCAGGAGGGGCATCTTCTCCTCCGAATCGTCAGTTTTTTGATCCAGAGTTTTATCGCATCATCCAATTCGACCAACGTGGATGCGGAAAGAGTACGCCATTTGCGTCACTAGAAGAGAACACGACGCATGATTTAGTCGCTGATACGGAGAAAATCCGTACAGCATTAGGGATTGAAAAATGGCTTGTCTTTGGTGGTAGCTGGGGGACAACACTGGCCTTACATTACACAATTGCACATCGTGAACGTGTCGTAGGATTAATGCTTCGTGGGATTTTCCTTGGTCGTCAAAGCGATGTCGATTGGTTATACCAAGATGGGGCATCTCATTTTTATCCAGAGAACTTCGAGAAGTTTAAAGCGCCGATTCCAGTTGAAGAACAAGGAGAACTGGTGAATGCGTACTACAAACGCTTGACGTCAGAAGATGAATCGATTTGCTTAGAGGCAGCGCGTGCGTGGGCAGAGTGGGAACATGGGCTCGTGAAGTTGATTCCTTATGATCCGATTGTATGGGATGAAGCGGGGATTCGCGGAGCGCTAACGATTGCGCGAATGGAATGTCATTTCTTCTACCATCATTGTTTTGTGGAAGACGATAATTACATCTTGAACCGTGCGGAAGCCTTTAAGGGGATTCCAATGCATATCGTTCACGGACGTTATGATGTGGATTGCTTACCAAGCGCGGCGTTTGAACTCGCTCAAGCTGTCGATAACGCAGAACTCATCTTTGCGCAAGCTGCTGGACATACCGCGATGGAACCAGCAACCATTGAAGCGTTAGTTGGTTTTAGTGAGAAATGCAAAACCTATTTTAAATAAAAAGAAAGGCTCGCAGAAATTTTCTGCGGGCCTATTTAAGTGTTTAGATTTTTTCAAGAAGCATTGCGGCAATGCGCTCCACATCGCGGTTACTTCCACGTAGCTCAAATTCATCGAGCACTGGGAATCCAAAGCGTTCAGAATATTGACGAGCAGTGAGGCAGAATTGCTTATTGAAGTTACGATTTCCGCTACCAATCACGCCAAAGCAATGTGCGTAATTATGTTCATAGGCTAAGAAATCGCCAAGTGGATTTGTTAGGACTTCGACGTCTCCATTGTCCACGCCATTTCCACCTTCTAAGTAAGTTGGAAGAAACGCAACGAATGGTTTACCTACTTTGAAGTAGTCTTCTTTGCCTTTGACAAGGTCTTTCACATTCGTTAGTGTCACGTTTAAAGAGGGTTCCAAAAAGCGTAAATGGTCTTTTAAACGAGTGACAAAGTTATGTGTATTTCCTGTTAAGCTAATATAAATAATGGGTAATTCTTTCGACATTGAGCGACCTCCTGAAAGACATTTTACTGTCTATAAGTATACCGCACTTTCTCAAATCCTTCTAGAGGGTGTTTTTAAACTTTTAAAAATCGTGAAAATCGGCTATAATACTTGAGAATAAACACGAAGGAGATACTCATGTCACACTTAAAAGAAGAAGTACAATCTCGCAAGACCTTTGCGATTATTTCCCACCCGGATGCTGGGAAAACAACGATTACAGAACAATTACTCTTATACGGGGGTGCGATTCGTCAAGCCGGTACTGTAAAAGGGAAGAAAACAGGGAAGTTTGCAAAATCTGACTGGATGGAAATCGAAAAACAACGTGGGATTTCTGTTACGAGTTCAGTAATGCAAGTGGAATACGATGGAAACCATATTAATATCGTGGACACACCAGGGCACGAGGACTTCTCAGAAGATACGTACCGTACATTAATGGCCGTGGATAGTGCCGTGATGGTTATCGATAGTGCCAAAGGGATTGAGCCGCAAACGAAGAAATTATTCGAAGTTTGTAGTATGCGTGGAATTCCAATCTTTACTTTCATCAACAAATTAGACCGTGATGGACGTGAACCGCTAGAATTAATCGCAGAACTAGAAGAAGTATTAGGCATTGATGCTTATCCTATGAACTGGCCAATGGGGATGGGAAAAACATTCCTAGGGTTATATGACATTTACAACAAACGTGTAGAATTGATGCATCCAGAAGAAAATGATGATAATGACTTCTTACCATTGAACGAAGATGGCGAAGTGGATGGTGACTATGCATTCAAACAATCTACGCTTTATAGCCAAGCTATCGAAGACGCTCAACTCTTACTAGAAGCAGGAAATGCGTTTGATGAAGAGAAGATTGCGGCTGGTAAATTAACGCCTGTATTCTTCGGGTCAGCCTTAACAGGATTTGGGGTTCAAACATTCTTAGACGCATTCGTTGATTTTGCGCCAAGTCCATCTGCTAAGAAAACTGAGTCTGGGGAACTGGTAGATCCACTTCAAGAGCAATTCACTGGATTCATCTTCAAGATTCAAGCAAACATGAACCCAGCTCACCGCGACCGTATCGCATTTGTACGTATCTGTTCAGGAGAATTTACTCCAGGGATGGATATTACCGTGAACCGTTCGCAAAAGAAAATGAAATTATCACATACAACGCAATTCATGGCCGATAGTCGTGAAACAGTTAAAGCAGCCGTAGCAGGGGATATCATCGGACTCTACGATACAGGGAACTTCCAAATCGGGGATACGATTTATTCAGGAAAAACGCCTGTTCAGTTCGAACCACTCCCACAATTTACGCCAGAACTCTTTAATAAAGTTTCTGCCAAAAACGTCATGAAACAAAAATCATTCCATAAAGGAATCGAGCAGTTAGTACAAGAAGGAGCTATCCAATTGTACAAGACCTACCATACAGGTGAATATATCCTTGGTGCCGTTGGTCAACTGCAATTCGAAGTGTTCCAATACCGCTTGTTAAATGAATACAATGCCGAAGTCGTCATGACTCCAATCGGAAGTAAGATTGCCAGATGGATTGATGAAGAACAACTGGATCCAAATATGTCATCAAGCCGTAACTTATTATGTCGCGACCGATTTGACCAACCAGTCTTCTTATTCGAAAACCAATTTGCTTTAAACTGGTTCAAAGATAAACATCCAGAAGTCGAATTAAAAGCATTATTCTAA
>CAJZJI010000085.1 GCA_916049935.1 uncultured Streptococcus sp.
TCGAACGTGGAGCTAAAGTATCAGGAAGCCGTTTCTTATACTATAAAGGCCTTGGCGCTCGACTAGAACGTGCAATCTACAACTACATGCTTGATTTACACGTTGAAAAACATGGCTACACTGAAATGATCACGCCATACATGGTAAACGAACAATCAATGTACGGTACTGGTCAATTCCCTAAATTCAAAGAAGATGTGTTCCAATTAACAGACGAACGCAATTTAACATTAATCCCAACAGCGGAAGTGCCACTTACAAACTATTACGCAAACGAAATCTTAGACGAAGCGCAGCTACCAATCTACTTCACAGCTCTTAGCCCATCATTCCGTTCTGAAGCTGGTAGTGCGGGCCGCGACACTCGTGGATTAATCCGTCTTCACCAATTTAACAAAGTAGAGATGGTGAAATTCGCAAAACCAGAAGATTCATTCGATGAATTAGAAAAAATGACAGACAACGCAGAAGATGTCCTACGCGGATTAGGCTTACCATTCCGTACAATCGTGTTATGTACTGGTGACATGGGATTCTCAGCAGCGAAGACTTATGATGTTGAAGTGTGGATTCCAGCGCAAGATACTTACCGCGAAATCAGTTCTTGCTCAAACTGTGTGGACTTCCAAGCGCGTCGTGCGAAAATTCGTTTCCGTCGTGAAGACAGCGGCAAGATTGAATTGGTGCACACATTAAATGGGTCAGGATTGGCAGTAGGACGTACAGTCGCAGCTATCCTTGAGAACTATCAGAACGAAGACGGTAGCGTGACAATCCCTGAAGTACTTGTACCATACATGGGCGGCGTTACAAAAATTGGTTAAAAGGAACTTTGTTCCAATAAAAAGATGAAATAGGGTGGAGCAGTCATAAGCTTCGGACTTTCCTAGACATCTTCATAGTAAAGGTTATAAGGGCACCGGGTTGAGCCAAAGTCTCAACTCCTGCCGAACTTCAAAGAGGGGCATTGCGGAAAAACCGCAGTGCCCCTCTAATTCATTTCGGCTGCAAATCCTTATAGCTTTTACTATAGAGTATGGATAGTCCTCCGCTTATTTTATTCGAAGAGCCTTTATCTTTTTATTGGAACAAATCCTTTTTATTTTCCTCTTCAGTTAGAGAAGTGCTTCAAAGATTGTCCTCCAGGGAAAGCTAGGACAGAGAAGGAAGTGCCCGGCACTCTCTGCATCCTGTCCCTTTCCCCGTCCTCCAGAAATACGCTTCACACAGACCAAGTCGCACTCACAATCCATTCAGAACCCACCCACAAGATTTAATGCACTGATTCTACGCAGTGTGCATGCGCCGAAATAAAAACACGAAAGCTCCTCGGAGACTATAGTAGTGAGAATAGCGAGTGCAACCGAAGAGAATTACGGACTCTGGAAATTTATTTTCTAGAGTCCGTTTGAAATTCGGTAGGAATTGAGACTTCGGCTCAATCCGGTGCAGCTGTTCTCACTACTATGTAGGCCTCCGAAGGAGCTAGTAGTGTTTTTATTATATTTTATTTAGCAATATTCACATTCAACATGCGTAAGAAGCGGTCCATTAAACTGTTGTTGGTTTGGTGCTCTTCTTGAATGGCTTTGGCGAGTGCGACTTGGTCTGTGATAATCCCGTTTACCGGGCTATCTACGTATTTCTCGAGGGCTTCATCCGTATTAATGGTCCAGACAAACACCTCATGTCCTGTCTCTTGCGCATGCAGGACCGCCAGTTCCTGGTAAGAAAAATCTTCCACCACGTAGAAATCTACCTTCGCGTCACCAAAACCGCCAAATTGAATAGGGATTACGAAACCGGTCGTGATTTCAGGCGCTTTTGCCTCGAGTTCTTCCATGACTTTTAAATCAAGGGACATGACTTTGTTTGAGTTGTCGATGGCGAGTTCTTTGTATTTAGCGATGAAAAGATCTACGTAGTTGGCAGGCTCACCACCATGTGGCTTGAGCTCGATCACAAGCGGTATGCCAATTTCTTTAGCTGCTTTGAAAAACTCTTCAAAAGTAGGAATGTGACTCGTGAATCCATCTTGTTCGATGGGAAGACCATGAACTTCATCAAGAGTCATGTCTTGAACGCGTTTATTTAGACCTGCTAATCGTTTCAAGTTATAGTCGTGCATAACGACGAATTGATTGTCTTTTGTGAGGAGAATATCCATCTCTACCATGTTGGCGCCGGCTTCTTTGGCCGCTTTTAATCCTTCAATCGAGTTCTCAACGGCTTCACTAACATAGCCGCGGTGACCGATGATGATAGGGTCGTTGGCCGATTCCGTTCTATAGGTAGAGAGCGTTGCGAGAACCCCGCTTCCTGTTACAAAGAGAAGAGCAAAGGCCGTCACGATTTTACGTTTATGTTTAATTTCTTCATGGTGATGATACACTTCAAGCGAAGCTAATTTATGCTCATGAATGATTTTCGTCATAAAAATAAACGTAGCGATCTTTGTATAAAGGATAATGAAGCCTTGCAATAACTTGGCAATGGCTAAGACACTACTTAAGAGAAGCGTGTTGGAGCCGTCTGGGTCTAAGAATCCAACGAGGGCGACACTTCCAAGGGAGATAAAAATAACGAGAATCGCAAGGACCCCTTCGACGACTGCCGAAATAAAGAGCAACCGCACAGTATTCTTTTTCGTTAACTTCCAGCTTGTGACAATATTTTTTGTAAAAGGCTGGTCGGTAAGAATCTGAAGTGGAATCGCAAGGGCGCTTCGTGCGTGAAAGTAGAGTAGGACAACAACCAGTCCGGTGTAAACAATCATTCCGATGCTCGTCTTAGTGATTTCATCCGTAATAAATTCGGGAATCGCGATTTTTTTCGAGATAAATGTCAATTCCCCAATATTAATAAGCGGCAAGAGTGTTAAAAAATAAAGCCAGAACGTAATAAAATGACCGTTCAATAATTGCTTGAGTTCACTAAATGCATTTTGAATGCTACTGCGCCATGAAAAATGAATGCCGCGAATCGTTCCGTAAATCATGAAGATGAGTATCGAGAACTCCATGAAAATGAGAAACGCGAATGCGAGTAAATATAAAATGAATAATGGAATGGACCAAGGGCTTAATAAAACGGTCTTAAAATTCGAAAAGTTTAAATTGGATTGTCCTGTCATAAAGAGCATTCCACGAAAAATAAGTGTTAAAAAACCAAATCCAAACACGGATATAAAAAATTGTAAGAAAATGGAATTACGTAAATACATCCAGCTGTTTTGCGTTAAATTGCCTAATGTAAAGCGGATGGTTTTCCATACGGGGATTTTTTGATTCATAAAGCCTCCGATGTGTAAATAAAGTTCGTTAGATTCACCTTAGCACGAACGAAATAGAAGCGCAAGCCGATACAAAACGGTATTGAAAAATACTGTAATAGAACTTATAATGGTGAAAGTAATCAAAAAAAGAAAAGCTTTTCAGGAGGGAATCATGAAAAAAAGACTGTTAACATTATTCTGTTTAGTAGCGACTGTGGTACTTGCTGCTTGTGGCGTGAAAAAAGTAGACGCTGGCGACCACATTAAAACAACTTTTACAGGGTTAGATACAAAAGGGCAACTTGTATACCAAGTAGACACTCAAGAATTAGTAAAAGAGTTCTTAGTCGCAAACCCTAAAGCAGATGCGAAAACAGAAGCAGAAGTTCGTAATGCTGCAACAAAAGTGAAAGCAACTCCAAGTAAAACAGATGGCTTGTCAAATAACGACGAAATTACTTTCACATTCTCTTCAGATAAAGATGCTGAAAAATACTTTAACCTTCCAAAAGAAACAAAAGTTAAAGTAAGTGGCTTAAAAGAAGCGAAGAAATTAACGGCTGAAGAATTAGCGAAAATCACTTCATTAGAAGTGGAAGGCTTTAACAAAGGTGGCCGTGCAGAAGTTCATGTGACAGATTCTAAATTGTCATTCTTACGTTTCAAAGTTGAAAACAATGGCAAATTAGAAAATGGAAAAGATGCCAAAATCGTGTTAGACGGTAATTTCGCTAACTTATTAGAAGACAGAGGTTATGTATTAGAAGGCGACGGAAGCTTCACACTACCTGTTAAAGGATTGAAGACAGTTGCTGAAAAACTTGATGACGCTAAAAACAAAGACGAAATTATTGCAAAACTAAAAGAAGAAATTAACAAGAAATTTAGCGGAAATGATAAAGTAACATTTGATAAAACTTATTATCGTGGTCTAGCGAATAATGTGGATAATTCATATTCGTATGGGGATGAGATTGTTCGCGGTAATGGGAACTTAGTTATGACGCTTCAAGTGGAAACTAGCTATGGATTCAAAAACGTGTATGCGGTTGGATTTACAAATCTTATAACGAATGAAGAGGGCAAGATGGAACTTAAAGACGCACGTGTCATTTCAACAACGTATGCGGACTTTTCTACAGCAACTCAAAAATTAGAATCAATCGGTTATACAGAAGTTAAATAATTGAAATAGAAATGGCTTGGAGTACACTCTCCAAGCCTTTTTTTGCACTCGGACCCGAGTTGCCCAAAATTCACTTATAAGTGAATTTCGGGCAAGTTACGCCAGGAGCGTTTGCTTCTTCAAAAAGACCGTACCTATCACGTTTTCCAGCCGCAATGACTCATCCCCAGCACCAACCCATTTTCTCCGCCTTTCGCTCAAAACCTCATAACAGCGCGCTTTCTCGCACTTCACTTTTTTGCAAAAAAACTTAAATTTTACAAACCACGAAAAACTTGCGGATTTTATAACCACAGCATTGGGGGATAGCAACCAATGTGAATTACTGACTCTAGGGTGAAAGCCGTAGAGTCAGTTTGAAGCTTGGTAGAAATTGAGACGAAAGGCTCAATCCGTTGCCCCAACGCAGTAGTTATAAAACTAATCCGCAAGGATTGGAAGTGGTTTGTAAAACAAAACGCCAGTTTTATTTTTATTCAAAAGAAGGGTTCTATAATTTTTAGGGTTGATGGAAATTTTCCACCAACCCTATTTTAGTGTA
>CAJZJI010000086.1 GCA_916049935.1 uncultured Streptococcus sp.
TCAAATGGGATTGCGATTTGTGCAGATAAATCATCGTATAAAATTTGACCGAATAATTTTCGTTCTGCGAGAAGCGTTGAAGTTGCTTCGTTCAGTGTTTGACCTTTTTCATTCTTTTGAACTGTCATTCACCATTCCTCCATTCTATCTTTTCCTTAATTGGCGTTGAATCTCCATGATTTCAACCATCAATTTCTTTCTGGTTTCATCGTCGTTCATAAGAGCAGCTCGATTCAACTCTTCCTTTTTTTGTGCTAACTGCTCTTTCAGAGTGTTCTTTTGAGAAAGTACATATACTAAATCTTGAATCTCTTGTTCAGTACATTCTGGAGGAAACTGACCTAGTTCGATTTCAGATACCAGATTTCTGTTCATTAAATCTTTATCGTTTAAAAACAACATAAATTCTTGAACATCAAATTCCTCTTCTTCATTTCTAAACGCCTGAATATGTAAATATAATTGCTCATATAATGCGTCTGGAAAAGAGAATTCTGGATTAATACGATTCAGATATGTCCAAGCTTCATTATGATGCATCAAGCGGTACATTAGATGCCTTTGAATGCCTTCATTCTTAATAAACGGTCTGTTCATTACTGGCGCTTGTGGTTCCATACTTGGTACAGGCGGCGCTTGGAAAGTCTGCGAAGTTCGAACTTGCTTTTGCTTCACTTGATTTTGAATCGTTGTGTAATCAAGATTAAATTCATCCGCAAGAGACTTCATCGCTAGATTCTTTTCAACATCATTTGTGAGTTTCGCTAGTTCAATAATCATCTCTTCGATATACTGAATCTTTTGACTCTCAACTTGCAGTTGATATTTCTTAGAAAGGAATCTCTTTTTAAATTGATAGATGGTTTCTTGCCCGTGTTCAACCAAATCGATAAACGCTTGGGGTCCACGTTGTTTAATAAACTCATCCGGATCCAGCCCATTATCAAATGGAATAATACCAATCGTAAAAGCATTCGTGGATTGAATCATTTCAATCGCACGGTTTGTCGCTTCCAGACCTGCTCTATCACCATCATAAGCAATCAAAATCGTATCCGTTACATGATGAAGCTTTTGAATTTGCTCCGGCGTTAGAGACGTCCCCATTGAGGCAACCCCTAGTTGAACTCCCGCTTGCCAAGCAGAAATAACATCCATATATCCTTCAAAAAGGATAACTTTATTTTCTTTGCGAATATTCTTCTTTGCTAAATCAAAGTTAAATAGAAAGTTTCTTTTCGCAAAGAGTGGTGTTTCAGGACTGTTTAAATATTTAGCCTGTGAAGCAAACTCATCTGAATACCCTGGCAACACACGTCCAGAGAACCCGACGATTTGTCCATGTTCATTACGAAGAGGAATCATAATCCGCTGATTAAAACGATCAAAGAATCCTGATTGACTTTCAACGAATAGACCTGTCGCTTCCATTTCTTGTTCTGTTAGCTCTAAATCTTGTAAGAGCTGTGTCAGCTGCGTGCGGTCTTTTAACGAGAAACCAAATCCAAATTCCTTTAACGTATCAATCGTATAGCCACGATCCGTTAAGTAATGAAGTGCTTCTTGCCCACCTTTTGTATTAAATAGGACGTGCGAGTAAAACTCACTCGCTTTTTCATGTGCTACAAACAATTTTCTCTCTTTTTGAGGAATTGCTTGTTGGCTAGAAGGGATTTCTACATCGAGAGGAATATGTGCAAGTTCTGCTACCCTAACAACCGATTCTGGAAAAGATAAACTTTCCAATTCCTGCATGAAGTTAAAAACATTTCCTCCGCGTCCACAACTAAAACAGTGGAATAACTGTTTTTCTTCAGTGACGGTAAACGAAGGTGTTCTTTCATCATGGAAAGGACATCGGCCAAAAAGGCTTTTCCCTTGCTTTCTCAATTGGACAAATTGCCCTACAATATCGAGAATATTCACTTGCGATTGTATACTTTGAATCGTTTCTTTTGATAATCGTTGACTCATAAAAAAACTCCCTCCATACACTACGCCTAATGATACAGCATATAATATATCACAATTCGCGATTTAATGCAATGGAGCAAGCTTTTTTTCTGCTCAAACAAAACAAGTGATACCGTATACGGTATCACTTGTTTTTTAATCGGCAATAAATTCTTCAATCCACGCCCAAGCTTTCTCTACTCCTTCACCTGTTTCAGATGAGAATGTTAAGAATAAGTCTTCTGGTGGTTTTCCAAATGCTTTTCGAATCACGCTAACATGTTTATTCCATTTTCCACGAGGAATCTTATCACATTTCGTCATCACAATTCGATATGGGATATTGTAATACTCTAAAAATTCACGCATTTGAACGTCTTCTTGACTTGGTTCATGTCTAAAGTCCACTAAGATAAGTACTAAACGAAGAGGTTCTCGAGTCGTAATATACTCCTCAATCATCTTCCCCCATTTTTCACGTTCCTTCTTAGACACTTTAGCATATCCATATCCTGGTACATCCACGAAATAGAACTGTTCATTAATATGATAGAAGTTCAATGTTTGTGTTTTACCCGGTTTACTTGAAGTACGTGCTAAGCTTTTACGTTGAATCAACTTATTAATAAAAGAAGATTTTCCAACGTTAGAACGACCAGATAATGCAATTTCTGGAAGGTTTCCAGAAGGATATTGTGCTGGTCCTACAGCACTAATTGTAAATTCGGCTTTATTAACCTTCATTTTCTAATCCTTTCTGAGTTGGCAACTTCACGAAGAATAGCAATACTGAACCAATTACGAACAAGATAATTAATGAGAATACACCATCTAATGAATTACCTGTCATTTGAGCTGTAATCCCTAATAGTGTTGTTCCTAAGATTGATGAGAATTTACCAAAAATATTATAGAATCCAAAGAATTCATTCGCTCTATTGGCCGGGATTAATTGGCCAAATAATGAACGGCTGAGTGATTGTACCCCACCTTGAGCTGTACCAATAAGAATTGCTAAGATAAGGAAATCTGTGTATGAATTTAACCATAACGCCATCACACAAATTAAAATATACGTACCAATTCCAAGGAATAATGTTTTCTTGTTACCAAAGCGTTTTGATAAGTATCCATAAAGTAAACTAAATGGAAACGCCACGATTTGAACAATTAATAAGATAACAATCAAGCTATTGCTATCAAGTCCCATGTCAGAACCGATTGCTGTCGCCATTTTAATGATGGTTCCAACTCCGTCAATATAGAAGAAGTAAGCGAGTAAGAATAAGAACACTTGCTTATGTTCTCCAATACGTTTAATGGTTCCCCATAAACGAATAAAGCTATCTTTAACTGGATTTTTTGGTTTCTCGATAAATGATTTTTGACTCACATATAACCAATATGGAACGGTGAAGATAAACCACCATGCGGCTGTTATAAAGAATCCAATCATAACGATCGCATTTGAATTTAATCCACTGAATTGCATAATCATCATAAATAATACAAATGGAAATACACTTCCAATATAGCCATATCCATAGCCCGCTGCGGAAATTCTATCCATTCGATCATAAGTTGTGACATCCATAATCGAACTGTCATAGAAAATGTTTGAAGCTGAATATCCAATCGCCGATAAAGTATACAACGCCAGTAATAAAACCCATTGATCCGTTTCTGCAAACATCATTCCAATAACTGAGAATACACCTAGTAATGTACTCCAAGTAAACATCGGATTTCGATAGCCTTTATAATCCGCTAAAGCTCCAAGAACAGGCGCCATAATAGAAACGGCAAATGTCGCAATCGAGTTTGCATAACCTAAAAACGCAGTTGAATCAGCCGCACTAAGGCCAGCGTTTGATGATACCGTCTTAAAATATAACGGGAAAATGGCGGTTGTAATCATTAAAGAATAAACCGAATTAGCCCAGTCT
Source organism: uncultured Streptococcus sp. (assembly GCA_916049935.1). Classification (GTDB taxonomy): domain Bacteria; phylum Bacillota; class Bacilli; order Lactobacillales; family Aerococcaceae; genus Granulicatella. The sequence goes on from CAJZJI010000086.1 coordinate 3,900, forward strand.
TGCATAATCCAAGCAAATTCCTCTTTTGTATAATGTTTCGCTATTAAGGATTTCAATCCTTTCATATTGTTGTCTCCTTCAATTCATGTAATAACTCTTAATAAAAAATAGAATGCAATATAATGCACCCACTATATCACATTCTATCCTAACATATTTTGTTGAAAATCCCTAGGAAATCAATCGATTTTCTTCATCATACAAATCAGGTTCTCCAGTTCCATTCACAATAGCTTCTGTCACAACTACTTTTATAATATCTTCACGGCTTGGAATTTCGAACATTAAATCCAACATAACGGATTCAATAATACTTCTTAAACCACGCGCACCTGTACGACGTTCGATTGCTTTAGCAGCAATGGCTTGAAGCGCTGCAGGTTCAAACTCTAATTCCACATTATCCATTGCAAAGAGTTTTTGATACTGTTTCACTAACGCATTCTTTGGTTTCGTTAAAATATCAACTAAATCGTCCTTACTTAACGGTTCTAACGCAGCAGTAATTGGAAGACGTCCAATAAACTCTGGAATTAACCCAAATTTCTGTAGGTCTTCTGGAATAATCAGTTGCATTAAACTTTCATGACTTGATAAGTTTTTATTCGAAGATCCAAATCCAATCACTTTAGCACCAAGACGTTCTTTCACAATTGTTTCAATTCCATCGAACGCTCCACCAACGATAAATAAAATATTCGTTGTGTCGATTTGAATGAGTTCTTGATGTGGATGCTTGCGTCCTCCTTGAGGTGGAACAGACGCAACAGTCCCTTCTAAAATTTTCAGTAAGGCTTGTTGAACCCCTTCACCACTTACATCACGAGTAATAGATACATTCTCGCTCTTACGGGCAATCTTATCAATCTCATCAATATAAATAATCCCTTTTTCAGCACGTTCAATATCATAGTCTGTCGCTTGTAATAGTTTTAGAAGAATATTTTCAACATCCTCACCAACGTAACCAGCTTCCGTTAACGTAGTCGCATCCGCTATCGCAAATGGAACATTTAAAATACGCGCTAATGACTGAGCTAAATAAGTTTTACCAGACCCAGTTGGTCCAATTAAA
>CAJZJI010000087.1 GCA_916049935.1 uncultured Streptococcus sp.
AAAAAAAGGTCTCTAGATTGGAAAGATTATAGAATAGAGTGAAAATGTTCACAGTTTACAGTATAATAGAACTATCTATTAAAAAATGAAGGGTGACAACAATGACATTATTAGATGTACAACACGTACAAAAAGTTTATCAAACACGTTTTGGGGCCGCTGAAGTGACTGCGTTAAAAGATATTAACTTCTCAGTAGAAGAAGGCGAATATGTGGCAGTCATGGGGGAATCTGGTTCTGGTAAAACAACGCTATTAAATATTTTAGCGACACTAGACCGTCCAACAGATGGAACTGTGCTTCTAAACGGGGAAGACATCCAAAAGATTTCTGATAAAGTATTAACGGAATTCCGTCGTGACCACTTAGGGTTTGTATTCCAAGACTTCAACTTATTAGAAACATTATCCGTGTATGACAATATGGTATTGCCACTTGTGTTAGCACGTCGTCCAATCGACGAGATGGAAAAGAAAGTTCAACCAATCGCTGAAATGTTAGGCATTGAGGACTTATTAAAGAAATATCCATATGAATTATCTGGAGGTCAACAACAACGTGTGGCAATCGGCCGTGCGATGATTACAGACCCAAGCCTACTCTTAGCCGATGAACCAACAGGGGCGTTGGACTCAAAATCAGCCAGCAATACATTAGACTTATTCGACAAAATCAATCAAAACGGACAAACGATTTTAATGGTAACACACAGTACCGTTGCCGCAAGTCGTGCCAAACGCGTTCTTTTCATTAAAGACGGTTTAATATACAACCAATTATACCGTGAAGGAAGAACGGATCAACAAATGTTTGAATTAATCTCAGAAACATTAACTGCGATGGCAAACAGAGGTGAGGAACATGTTTAATCTACTGCGTTCCATGGCGATTACGAACTTACGTAAGAACCGTGCTCTCTATATACCATTTGCACTCGCAACTGTTATGGTAACGGTGGTGCTATATGTAACGAACGCCCTTGCTGCAACGCCGGAATTCGCTCACTTAGAAGGTGGGTCAGCGATGGCCAAAACTCTTGGCTTTGGTTTCGTCATCGTTCAAATCGTATCACTCGTCGTTATTTTGTATGCGAATGCCTTCGTGATGAAAAACCGTGCCAAAGAATTCGGTTTATACGGGATTCTCGGTCTTGACCGTAAGAATATTCAATTGCTCAGCTTGATTGAGTTATTTGTCTTTGCCGCTTTAAGCATCGGTCTAGGGTTAATCCTTGGTGTGATTTTCCATGCGGCATCGTTTGCGATTCTATTGAAACTCATTCAATACGATATCGGTATTAAATATTCCTTCCAATTTGGAAGTATTATTGCTGTTCTGTTAACGATGGTGGCCATCTTCGTTCTTGTGTTCTTTTTAAATGCAGCGAAGATTTACATGAGCCGTCCGCTTGAGTTATTAAAAGAGAAGAAAAAAGGGGAGAAGAAAGGCCGCGCCGTTACAATTCGTGCCATTATCGGTCTAGGACTTCTAGGGTATGCATACTATATGTCACAATCCATCGAGTCACCGGTTAAAGCTCTCTTATACTTCTTCTTAGCCGTATTATTAGTTGTGATTGCGACTTATATTTTATTTGACGCTGGTTCGATTGCGCTTCTATCCATCTTGCAAAAGAATAAGAAGTTATTCTATCAACCAACGAACTTTATTTCGATTTCAAACTTGCAATTCCGTATGCGTAAAAATGCTGCCGGACTTGCCAGCGTATGTATCCTTTCAACAATGGTACTTGTTACAATGGCGACAACTGTAGCACTTCAACGTGGGACAACAGCCAGACTCGATAGCAACTATCCAACAGATTACTCTGCAGTTGCTTACTTTGTTCTAGAAAAGGATATGGATCAATATCCTCCAATCGTTCAAAAGATTAAGGAACAAACGAAAGGTCAATTGAAAGACGAGAAGACATTTTTAAATGTGCTTCGTTTCGGTCAACGTACGGAGAATGGATTCGACTTTGCGAATGTGAACTCAGGAGATAGTCCTGCGGCGATGTTCACCCTTGTTTCTGTGGACCAATATAATAAGATGTTTGGGACGAACTACACGGTTGGCGAAAAGGAAATGATTGTCGGCCACATTAAAGGGGACGTTAAACAAATTTCAGAAGTAAAGACGTATTCGGTTGTGTATAACGCGACGATTACCGTTAAAGAGATGATTGATGGAACTCCATACGCGAAAGTGATGCCACAATTACCTTATGTGGCGGATAATCAGTATGTGGGGATTGTAAAAGATCCAATGCAGTACTTAAACCCAGTGGCTGGGCAAGCGATGTATTACTTTACTTGGAATACCAATACACCATTTGAGCTGCGTGACGCTGAATGGGCTGCGTATAAGAACGTGAAGAGTCAATACAAGGCAGATGCCATGGCGTTAAGCAGTAAGAATGAAGAGGCTAAAACGCTCTATGCCTTCATGGGAAGCTTGCTCTTAGTAGGGGCACTTCTTTCCATCGCATTCTTCATCGGTGCAGTGCTTGTCATTTACTACAAACAAATTTCTGAAGGGTACGAAGACCGTGACCGTTTCGTTATCCTACAAAAACTCGGTATCGATCAAAAGACAATCAAGAAGTCTATCAACCGTCAAGTGTTGATTGTATTCTTCTTACCGCTTGTCACAGCGTTTATCCATACCGCATTTGCCTTCAAGATGTATCGTAAGATTATCGAACTCTTCGGGGTTGACGGCAGCGTCACATTAAACGCGACAATTGTGATTGGTGCGATTTTCGTAGTAGTTTATCTCATCGTGTACCAAATCACTTCTCGTAGTTACTACAGAATTATTAAACGTTAATCAATTCCAAATTCAAAAGAGGTTTCCGTGCGAAACCTCTTTTTTTCGTGTTTTTTTCCAAAGTGACAAAAATGTAAGAAACGGGGATAAAATGATAGGATAGTGTCATGATTTCCCTTTACGAGTGGACTATACTAAGGTCAACAAATGAAAGTAAAGGGTGAAAACAATGACATTATTAGATGTACAACATTTACAAAAGAAATATCAAACGCGCTTTGGTGCTGCTGAAGTAACGGCGCTCAAAGATATCAGCTTCTCGGTTGAAGAAGGCGAATACGTAGCCGTGATGGGGGAATCGGGTTCAGGGAAAACAACGCTCTTAAATATCTTAGCGACTCTCGACCGTCCAACTGCTGGTTCTGTCTTTTTAAACGGAGAAAACATTCAAGATATCTCCGCTAAAGTTCTGACAGAATTCCGTCGCGACCATTTAGGGTTCGTGTTCCAAGACTTCAACTTATTAGAAACACTATCGGTCTATGATAATATGGTGTTGCCGCTCGTACTCGCTCGTCGTCCGATTTCAGAAATGAAGCAAAAGGTTGAGCCGATTGCGCAAATGCTAGGGATTAAAGACTTACTGAAGAAATATCCGTATGAACTCTCAGGTGGGCAACAACAACGTGTGGCGATTGGCCGTGCGATGATTACAGACCCAAGTTTGTTATTAGCCGATGAACCAACAGGAGCGCTTGACTCAAAATCAGCTAGCAATACTCTCGATTTATTTGATAAAATTAATCAAAACGGACAAACGATTTTAATGGTAACGCACAGTACGGTTGCTGCCAGTCGTGCCAAACGGGTTCTTTTCATTAAAGACGGCTTGATTTATAATCAATTGTACCGTGAAGGAAGAAGTGATCAACAAATGTTCGAGTTGATCTCAGAAACATTAACTGCGATGGCAAATAGAGGTGAAATCCATGTTTAAACTCATTTTTTCGATGGCAACATCGAATCTAAAAAAGAATCATTCATTATATCTGCCGTATGCACTGACAACTATTATGGTAACGATGATTCTCTATATCACGCACGCCTTATCTGCGATGCCAGAGCTTTCCACTCTTCGCGGTGGGGGAGCGATTGCACAAACATTGGGCTTTGGAGTGATCGTGGTTCAGCTCGTGGCACTCTTAACGATTCTTTACGCGAATGCCTTCGTGACGAAGAATCGATTAAAAGAATACGGCCTATATAGCATTCTTGGGCTCGACCGAAAAAACATTCAATTGTTGAGTTTCATTGAATTGCTTCTATTCTCAGTGGTCAGCGTGGGGCTAGGGGTTGTGCTTGGAATCGTGTTCCATCGCTTCTCGTTTGCCGTTTTATTGAAGCTCATTCGAATTCCAATCGGCATAGAGTATTCGATGCAACTCGGTAGCGTCGGTTTTGTACTGATTTCGATGGCGTTTATTTTCGGGGTTGTCTTCTTCTTAAATGCGACAAAGATGTACATGAGCCGTCCGTTAGAAATGCTTTCTGAGAAGAAAAAAGGAGAAACGAAGGGACGCTTTATCCTTCTTCGCGCACTCATTGGTGCAGGGCTTCTTGGGGGTGCGTATTATATGTCGCAAACGATTGAAGCACCTGTTGCAGCGCTATATTCTTTCTTCGTAGCGGTTCTATTAGTTGTTTTAGCAACGTATATTTTATTCGACGCAGGTTCGATTGCGCTTCTTTCGCTTTTGCAAAAGAACAAAAAACTCTTCTATCAACCAACGAATTTTATTTCGATTTCGAATTTAAAATTCCGTATGCGTAAAAATGCGGCGGGCCTTGCAAGTATTTGTATTTTATCAACGATGGTGCTTGTTACATTAGCCACAACGGTCGCGTTGCAAACAGGGACAGCCGATTTATTAAAGAAAAGCTATCCAACAGATTATTCGGCAACGGCATTCGTCGAAGATACTTCTACGATTCGCCAACTTTCAGAACAAATCAGCAAGATGAAGGCGCAATCGAAAGGCACCGTTACCAATGAAATGAATTACCTCAGCGTACTTCGTGCTGCAAAAAGTATGGAGGGCGGGGTGGACATTGAGGGAGTATATCCAGGAGATAGCCCAGCTGCGTTCATTACTTTTCTTTCTGCGGATGATTACAATCG